>DATLKW010000035.1:0-1658 GCA_035538175.1 Gemmatimonadales bacterium
GCGCCACTGCGGTCGAACGTCTCGATGTAGTAGCGCACGGGGGCCGCCGACTCCATCCCCGGGGACCCGGCCGGCATTCCCGGGACGGCCACGCCCGCGATGCCCGGTCGTTCTTTGACGAGGCGGAGAATGACGTCGGCGGGGACGTGCCCCTCGACGACGTAGTCGTCGACGAAGGCCGTATGACAGGCTGAGAGCTTCCGCGGCACGCCGGCGCGGGCGCGGATCGCGGCGAGATCAGAGGTATCGTGGACCGTTACGCGGAACCCGGCGGCCTCGAGGTGTTGGACCCATTTCTTGCAGCAGGCACAGCTCGGGTTCTTGTACACGGTGATGGCGGGTCCGGGCCGCGGAGGGGGTACGGCCGCGCTGGCGAGGGCCACGGCAGCGGCGAGCATCCCGAACGTCGCTCGCTTGTCAGTACCGGTCATGCCACTCCCTCCTGGCTCGGCGTGAGTGCCTCCAATATGACGTCATGGAGCGCGCCGTTCGAGCTTATGAGGCTCGAGGCGTAGATCGAGCGTTCACCGTCGAGACTGGTCGCGCGCCCGCCCGCCTCTTCGACGATCACCTGGAGGGCCGCAATGTCCCAGGGGTGCACCACGGGATCGATCGCGATCTCGCCGGCGCCTTCCGCCACCAGCATGTGTTGGTAGAAGTCTCCGAAGCCGCGTGTGTGGCCGACCCGCGCGATGAGGCCCGGCAGACCGGGGGGCGGACCACCCTCTTTGAAGCCGAGGTTCCCGTGGAGGAGTAGGGCGTCTTCGAGCGCTGGCACGCCGGATACGCGCAGCTGGCGTCCGTCGCGAAAGGCGCCGGTTCCCCTCGCTGCTTGCCAGCGCGCCCCGAGGGCGGGGGCGCTCGCGAGCCCCGCGACCACTTCGCCGTCGGCTTCAATAGCGAGCAGCGTCCCGAAGATAGGGATCCCGCGCACGAAATTGCGGGTGCCGTCAATCGGGTCGATGATGAGGCGCGTATGAGGAGCGCCCCCCGGTGCTTCACCCTGCTCTTCCCCGAGGACCCCGAGCTCGGCGTGCCGTTCCCGCAGCAGCGTGCGGGCCATCGCCTCGATCGTTTGATCCGCTTCCGTGACGGGGCTCAGGTCGGGCTTGGCCTGGACGCGGAGGCCCTTGGCGCCGAAGAACCTCAGGGCGATCTCATCGGCGCGGTCGGCGATGTCCCCAAGGAGGGGCAGCCAGTCGGCAGGGCGCACCGGTTAAGGGTGGGCGCCTTTCGTGGCCTCGAAGAGGGGGAGGAACCGCCCATATCCCTCGGCGGCGAGGCGCTCGACCGGAATGAACCGCAGCGCGGCAGAATTGATGCAGTAGCGCAGTCCGGTGGGCGCCGGCCCGTCTTCGAAGACATGCCCTAGGTGCGAGTCCCCCAGCACGGAGCGCACTTCAGTCCGCGTCATGAACAACGAGCGGTCGGTCTTGCGCTGGATGTTGTGGTCGTCGAGGGGCTTCGTGAAACTGGGCCAGCCGGTGCCGGACTCAAACTTGTCGAGCGAACTGAACAGGGGTTCGCCCGAGACGACGTCTACGTAGATGCCAGCACGATGATTGTCCCAAAAGTCGTTGTGGAAGGGTGGCTCGGTGGCTTCGTGCTGGGTCACCTCGTACTGCAGCGGCGTGAGCGTGCGCCGCAGCTCGCCGTCT
>DATLKW010000036.1:0-2254 GCA_035538175.1 Gemmatimonadales bacterium
CTTGCGCCACGTGCCACCACCCCTCGCGCGCGCTGGGAGACGGCTTGTCGCTCGCGATCGGCACGGGCGGCAGCGGAGCCGGGTCCTCGCGCACGCTGGGCGCGGGGCGCCAATTTGATCCGCGTCGCGCGCCCTCGCTGCTCAACAAGGGCCTGGGCCTGCAGTGGATCTTCTGGGACGGTCGGGTCTCGAGCTTTCAGCCAGGCGTGGTGACGGGCCCGCCCGGGGTACCGATTCCCGGGGGGCTCCCCAACGCGCTCACGGCCCAAGCGATGCTGCCGGTGCTCGACCGCGTCGAGATGCGCGGCGCGCCCGGGGACGTGGACGTCTTGGGAGCCCCGAACGAGCTCGCGCAGTTCAACGACTCCGACGCCACGTCGGTGTGGCAGGCGCTGATGCGACGCCTCCTCGCGATCCCCGAGTACGGGGCGATGTTCCAGGCGGCGGTCCCCGGTCCCACCAACCTGCTGAACTTCTCGGACGCCGCGCGGGCAATCGCGGCGTTCGAGATGCAGGCGTCTACGAAGATGCGCTCGCCCTTCGATCGCTACTTGGACCGCGACGACGCCGCGTTGACGATCGAGGAGAAGCGCGGGGCGCTCTTGTTCTTCGGGAAGGGGCGCTGTGTCCAGTGCCACAACGGTCCCCTGCTCGGGGCGAACGGGTTCGTGGATGCCGCCGTGCCGCAGATCGGGCCCGGGCTCGGCGCGGCGGCGCCGCTCGATTTAGGGCGCGGCAACCTACCCAACAACGACTCCTATAAGTTCGCGTTCCGGGTGGCGCCGTTGCGCAATGTGGAGCTCACGGCGCCCTACATGCACGATGGGGCGTTCCCGACGCTCGAGGCCGTGGTCCGCCACTACAACGACCCCGTGACGGTGCTACGGTCGTACGACACCACGCAGCTCGCGCAGGCGCTCCGTCCCCTCTACCATGGCGACGACGCCACCATCAACGCCGTGCTCGGGCGGCTCGATTTCCGCCTGCGGCCGCTCGGGCTCACGGCGGCGGAAGAGAGCACGCTCGTGACCTTCCTGAGGGCGTTGACGGACCCAGCGGCGCGGGACTTGGGCGCCCTCGTGCCGGCGCGCGTGCCGAGCGGGCTCGCGGTGCCGCGCTAAGCGCGCTCGAGCCGCGACGCGCAGCCTACCGACGCCGCAAAGAGGAAGCCGGTCTCGCCAGCGCCGCCGTCGTCAAGCGCTTCGGTGGCGGCCGAGTTGCGGCACAGAACCGCCTACCTAGGCTCCGCCCCGACAGCTAAGTTGCTGGGCGACAACGCCGGGCCCTTAGCTCAGGTGGTTAGAGCAGCGGACTCATAATCCGTAGGTCCCAGGTTCAAGTCCTGGAGGGCCCACTAAGACTGACAACGACTTACGCGCCCTTGGCATGTGCCGGGTGCGCTGACAGTGGGACAGACTGTGGGAGTAGGACTTCAGCCAAGGCGCTGGCCACCGTCCCCCGGTCCCGTTGCGCGGTGTAGCGCGCCGTCATGGCGCGGTTGGCATGTCGGAGTGAGGCTTGGACCGCCGCCTCGGGGACACCGGCGTTGACGGCCCACTGCCCGTGGGCATGACGCAGATCATGGAGACGGAGCGTCGTATCCGCTCCGACCGACTTCAGCGCCCGCTTCCAGTAGAGCCGGAGCCACTTGTAGGCGAGCGGCGACGGCACCGCCGCTTTGACCCACGGCCAGAGTGCGGCATCGACGCGCACCGTGGCGGCGCTGGCCGCCGTTTTCGTTCCGGGGACTTTCACGCTGAAGGTATGCGGCAACAGGTCGGTCTCTCGCAACCGCAGGAATTCCCCGACGCGCAAGCCGGTGGCGACGAGCGCGACGAAGCACGATTGCGCATGGAGCGGTGCGGCCCGCACGATCATCCAGAACAGGTCCGGCGTCAGATCGGGGACCCGATGGACTTCGCGCTCCAGGGTACCGAAGGCCTTGCGCACCGCTTTGCGGAAGGGGTGATCCACGTCCCCCAGGTGCGCGGTCAGGAACGTGAGCACCGCGCGGCGGAGATGATTCCAGGACGCCGCCGAGGGCGCCCAGGAGGGACGCAGCGCGCGCCAGTTCACCTCCGCTAAGCATCAGGACCGTGGGGCGCTCGCCCGGCGCCACGGTGTAGCGGTGGCACGTGGCGGCGTGGACGCCCTTCAAGGCCGCCCGCAGGCTCTTGGCACTGCGGCGCCCCGACGCTTCGAAGATTTCCCGGGGGCGGGCCATGGGCGCACGCTACCGGCCCGTGTAGATCGG
>DATLKW010000037.1:0-2953 GCA_035538175.1 Gemmatimonadales bacterium
GTGTCCCTGCGCGCGATCCTCGACCCGCAGGGACGCTTGGAGCCTGCCTCGATGCAAGTGGTGACGAGCCCCGACAGCGCGCTCACCGCGATCGCCCGGGCGCACTTGCTGGAGAGCAGGTTCAGCCCCGCCCTCATGAAGCGCCGCCGCGTGCGGGTGAAACTCGAGCTCGACGTCGATTTCAACCCTTTGGGCAGGGCTCCCGACCCGCCGCCGATCTACACGAAAGACGACGGGCTGTCGGATTCGCCGCGCTACCTCACCAACCGCGACACGCCCAAATACCCCGCCATCCTCCAAGACCTCGGTGTCGACGGCCTTGTCATCGCCCAACTGATCATCGACACCTTGGGGCTCCCGGAGCGGGAATCGATTCAGATCGTCGAGACTCCGGATCCCAAGTTCATCGCACCCGTGTCGCAGTTCGTCGCCGAATCGCGCTTCCTGCCCGGACGGATTGCCGGTCGCCACGTGCGCGTTCTCGTGTGGCTCCCGTTCTCGTTCCGGCTGCGGCCTGGGTGGGCGCTGTGCGAAGCGACGCCCTTCGATCCGTTCGCCCAGCGGTGCCGCTAGCGGGCCTCGGGTTCAAGACCCACTCGTGCGGTGACGGCTAGTACGCTTGGGCCCACAGCGCCTCGGCGACGCTGGGCTTGCCGCACCACATACACGTCTTCGGCGCCTCGGGCGAGCGGAACTCCGGATCGGGGAGCACCCGGACTGTGGCGCCCGTCTGCTCCTTAATCTCTGCCTCGCAAGCAGCCGAGCCGCAGAACCCGCCGTAGGCGAATCCACCGATGCCCTTCATGAACTCGAGGAACTGCGCTTTCGTCACCCCACGGATCGAATGGGCCTCACGCCGCTCCCGCGCGGCCTTGAACAGCGCGGCCTGGATCTCATCGAGCGCGGCCGTGACGGTCTCGATGATGCCGCCGAGTTTCACGGGTGCCTTCCCCCCGGTGCGCCGCGCCGCCATCGCCTGCCCCGCGGCCACGTCGCGCGGGCCAATCTCGAGCCGCAGCGGCACACCCTTCGCCTCCCACTCGAAGTACTTGGCACCGGGCTTCATACTCTCCCGGCGGTCGAGCTCCACGCGGACGTTGGCCTTCGCGAGCTCGTCCCGCACCTGTTCCCCGACCCCGACCACCTGGGCCTTCTCCTCTTCGGACTTCCAGATCGGGACGATCACCACCTGAATCGGTGCGAGCTTGGGCGGCGCGACCAGGCCGTGGTCGTCCGAATGGGTCATCACGAGCCCGCCGATCATGCGCGTCGAGACCCCCCACGAGGTGCTCCACACATACTCGAGGCCGCCCGCCGCGGTCTGGTACTGGACGTTGAACGCCTTGGCGAAGTTCTGCCCCAGGTGGTGCGACGTCCCCGCTTGGAGGGCCTTGTTGTCCTGCATCAAGGCCTCCAGGGCATACGTTCGGACGGCGCCCGCGAACTTCTCGCTCTCCGTCTTCTGGCCCGTGACCACCGGCATCGCCATCCATTGTTCCTGGAACGTGCGGTAGACGCCGAGCATCTGGCGCGCCTCCGCTTCGGCCTCGGCCTCGGTGGCGTGCGCGGTGTGCCCCTCCTGCCAGAGGAATTCCGTGGTGCGCAAGAACAGCCGCGTGCGCAACTCCCAGCGCACGATATTACACCACTGGTTCAGGAGCAGCGGCAGATCGCGGTAACTCTGGATCCACTTCGCGAACATCGCGTAGATGATCGTCTCGGACGTCGGCCGCACGACGAGCGGCTCCTCCAGCGCGGACGCCGGGTCGGGCATCACTGCCTGAGCCCCGCTCTTTCCGGTCGCCTTCAAGCGGGTGTGGGTCACGAGCGCGACTTCCTTCGCGAACCCCTCTACGTGCTCAGCCTCCTTGGCGAGGAAGCTCATCGGGATGAACAGCGGGAAGTAGGCGTTCTGGTGCCCCGTCGCCTTGAAGAGGTCGTCCAAGGCGCGCTGCATCAGCTCCCACAGGCGATACCCGTGCGGGCGAATCACCATGCAACCGCGCACCGGCGAGTAATCCGCCAGCTCCGCCTGCATGATCACGTCGTTGTACCACTCGCTGAAGTCCTGGGCGCGAGGGGTGATCCGCTTGGCCTCGGCCATCAGCGAAAGAATCCATCCACGAGCGTGGCGAGCGGGACCTTGGCCTCCGTGCCGGTCTTCAGGTCGCGGACGACCGCCGCGCCCGCCCGGCGCTCGTCGGGCCCGACGATCACGGCGCGCGGGGCGCCTCGCGCCGCCGCGAGTTCGAGCTGCTTGCGGATCGCGGCGGGCCGCAGACCGTACTCGACTGCCACCCCGCGCTCCCGCAGATCGTGGGCGAGCTTGAGCACGGGCGCGACGTCCTCGCCGCTCACCGCCACCAAAAACGCGTCGAGCGGCGGGCGCGTTTGCACGGTGGCCCGGCGCTCGCGCAACAGCTCCGCCAAGACGACGTCGCCCATCCCGAAGCCCAGCGCGGGGAGGTCCACGTCCGCCAGCGCCTTCAGGAGCCCGTCGTAGCGACCGCCGCCGCAGATCGCCCGGAGCCCTTTCCCGGTATCGAAGAGCTCGAACACAATGCCCGTGTAGTAGGCCAGCCCCCGCACGATCGTGAGGTCCACCTGCACGAACTCCGTGAGCCCCATTGCCCCCAACGCCGATACGGCCTCGGCGAGAGGCTCGCCCGCGTCCGCACCGCCCGCCACCTTCGCGAGCGCTGCTTGTACGGCCTCGATCCCGCGCAGGCAGCGACCTCGAGGGCGAGCGCCACCCCCTTCGCGCCGAGCGCGTCCCCGGTCGCCTTGACGAGCGCCTCGGGCGACTGGCGCTCGGCCTTGTCAATCACGTAGAAGGCGGCGGCAAGCTGCTCCTCACTGAGCCCCCGCCCCAGGAGCAGCGCCCGCAACACCCGCCGGTCCGAAACCCGCGCCTTCACATCCTGTGGGCCGAGCCCGAGCGCACGCACGATGT
>DATLKW010000038.1:0-2210 GCA_035538175.1 Gemmatimonadales bacterium
GGACGGGGATGCGGCGCTCATCGCGGTCGGTCCGGATCGCGTCACGTCGCCGGTGCTCGACCGGGTGCGGCAGGAGGTCATCCGGCGGCTCGGGGCGGCGCCGCGGGTGGCGCACGCCTTCTGTTGGGTGGTGGACTTCCCGCTGTTCGAGCCCGACCCGGAGACGGGGCGGCCCGTGTTCGCGCATCACCCCTTCACGGCGCCGCATCCCGAGGATGTCGGCCGGCTCGAGACCGAGCCGTTTCGCTGCCGCGCGCTCCATTACGACGCCGTGTACAACGGCCATGAGCTCGGGTCCGGCTCGATTCGGATCACCGACGCCGCGGTGCAGCGGCGGGTGTTCGCGCTCTTGGGGCTCGGGGCCGGGGAGGCGGAGGTGCGCTTCGGCTTCCTGCTGGGCGGCCTGCAGGCGGGGGCGCCGCCGCACGGCGGCTTTGCGATTGGGTTCGATCGGGTGGTGTGGCTGCTCGCGGGAGCGGGGAGCCTGCGCGACGTGATCGCGTTCCCGAAGACCACGGCGGCGCGGGCCCTGTTCGAAGGGGCGCCGGCGCCTGCCAACCCGGCCGATCTCGCGGCGCTGCACATCGAGGTGGTCCGGTGACAGACGAGATCATCCAGCGGCTCTCGACCGAGGGCGTGGATCCGTTGGCGCTCGCGGGCGTGAATGACGGGAACCTGGTGGAGCTGGCGCGCCGCCTCGGCGTGCGCGTGTCGTTGCGCGGCGACACGTTGATGCTGCAGGGCGCGGGGCCGGCGGTCGAGCGGGCGACACACGTCGCGCAGGCGCTGGTCGATTTGGCGCGCATGGGCGAGGCGCTGGACCCGAGCGACGTGGAGCGGATCGCGGCGGACGAGGCGATGGGGATGGGGGTGGGGGTGGGGGTGGGGGCTAGCGCGGCCGCCGGGGCGGGGGCCCGCGCCGAGGGCGAATACAAGATCATCCTGCCGGGCTTGCGGCGGGTGATTCAGCCGAAGACGCCGGGGCAGCGGGACTATCTCCAGGCCGTGGCCGAGCACGACATCGTGGTTTCGATCGGGCCCGCCGGCACGGGCAAGACGTATCTCGCCGTGGCCGCGGCGGTCGACGCGCTCGCGCGCAAACGGGTTCGGCGGATCGTGCTGGCGCGCCCCGCGGTCGAAGCCGGGGAGAGTCTGGGGTTCCTCCCAGGCGACCTGCACGAGAAGGTGGATCCCTATCTGCGCCCCCTCTACGACGCGCTCGAGGACATGATGCCGCGCGACCGTGTGCTCAAGGCGATCGAGAGCCGGACCATTGAGATCGCGCCCCTGGCCTACATGCGCGGGCGGACGCTCGGGGACGCGTTCGTGATTCTCGACGAGGCGCAGAACGCGACCGGGATGCAGATGAAGATGTTCCTCACCCGCCTGGGCGTGAACTCGCGCGCCGTGATCACGGGGGACAAGACGCAGATCGACCTCGCCAACAGGGAGGACTCGGGACTCTTGCAGGTGGAGCGGATCCTTCCCGGGATCGAGGGCATCGCCTTCTGCTACCTCGCGGAGACCGACGTGGTCCGCCACCGGCTGGTGCGCGACATCATCCGCGCCTACGCCGAGGACGTGCAGGGCTGATATGCGCACGCCGACCGCAGCCGAGCTCCGCTATCACGGCAGTCGCTGGGCGTGGGTGGTGGGCCTCGCGCTCCTGACCTATCTGGCCTTCCCGCCGAGCGCGACGAACGTCGAGCCGTTGCCCGTGGGGGCGCCCGCCGAGCGGGACGTGGTGGCGCCGTTCACGTTCCCCGTGAACAAGTCGGACGAAGAGCTCGCGCGCGAGGCGGAGGAGCTGGCGGGGACGGTGAAGCCGATCTACCAGTTCCAGCAGCGCGCCGTCGACAGCGCGAAGGCCGCGATGCACGCGCTGTTCGCGAGTCTCGAGACGGCGGCCGACCAGGAGGGCGCCGCCGCGATCACGCGGGCGGCGAAGCAGGAGGGCGTGGCGCTCTCGCCGCCCGACGCGGCGTATCTGGCGAACGGGAAGAAGCGGCACAACATGGAGGCGGCGCTCGCGCTGCTGTTCGACCGGACCCTGGCGCTCGGGGTGACGGGACCCGGGGTCTTACAGGTCGAGCAGGCGCCCGAGCTCATCGTGCGGCGTCGGGCGAGCGAGCAGTCGGTGGGGCGCGATCAAGTCCTGTCGTACGCGCAGTATCTGAAGCAGGCTCGCGCGATCCATCCCGACAAGGGCT
>DATLKW010000039.1:0-15522 GCA_035538175.1 Gemmatimonadales bacterium
GACCATCTCGGTGATCGACGTCGCCACGCGGACGTTCACGCGCGGCGCGATTCCGGTGGGACCCCATCCGTCCGCGCTCGCGCTGCGCGGCACGGATCTGTACGTCGCCCTCGCCGGCGCGAACGGCGTGGTGCGCGTCGACCTGCGGACACGGGCGGTGGCGGAGCGGCTCACCGTGGCCCTCTCGCCCCAGGCGCCCACCGGGAGCGATCCGAACGCCTTGGCCCTCGCCCCAGACGGACGGACGTTGTACGTCGCGATGGCGGGGAACAACGCCGTCGCGGTGGTCCGCCGCGGTCCGACCGGGATGGAGCTGGCCGGCCTCATTCCGGTGGGCTGGTATCCGACGGCCGTCGCCGTCGCCGCGAACGGTCGGACGCTGTACGTCGCGAACGGCAAGGGAAACAGTGCGGCCGCGAATCGCGATGGCACCTACATCGCCCGGCTCATCACCGGCACCGTGTCGCTCATCCCCATTCCCGACGCCGCCACGCTCGGGCGCTACACGCGCGAAGTCTACGCCTCGAGCCCCTATTCGAACCCCCGGGTGCGGGCGGTGTCGCCGGACCGGCTCGGCGCGGCGCCGCCGGTGCGGCATGTCGTCTACGTGGTGCGCGAAAACCGCACCTACGACCAAGTGTTCGGCGACGTGCGAGCCGGGAACGGTGACTCGGGCCTCGCCCTGTTCAATGACTCCGTGACACCCAACGCTCATGCGATCGCGCGGCGCTGGGTGCTGTTCGACAACTTCTACGTGAATGGCGAAGTCTCCGCCAACGGTCATGAGTGGACCGACCGGGCGTTCTCCGGTGACTACAACGAGAAGACCTGGCCCCAGAACTACTCGCACCGCCGTCCCTGGGACTTCGACGACGGCGAAGATCTCGTCAATCCTCATGGGGCGTATCTGTGGGACGCGGCGCGGCGTAAGGGACTGTGGGTGGTGAATTTTGGCGAGCGGGCGGAAACCGACTCCACGGGCAACACGCACACGGCGCTCGCGGGGCTCGACGAGGTCACCGTGCACAGCTATCCCGCCTTCCGCCTCGAAATCCCCGACACGCTGCGCGCGCGGCTCGTGGCGGACTCGATCGCGAGTTGGGATCGCCAGGGCCGGTTTCCGGATTTGGTACTGATCTGGCTGCCGCGCGACCACACCTATGGTCGCGCGGGTGGCCGGCCCACGCCGCGCTCGATGGTCGCCGAGAACGACCTGGCGCTCGGGCGGATCGTCGAGCGGTTGTCGATCTCACCCACTTGGGCATCGCTCGCGTTGTTCGCTCTCGAAGACGATGCGCAGGACGGGCCCGATCACGTGGACGCGCATCGCTCGGTGCTGCTCGTCGCGTCGCCTTGGGCTCGGCGCGGGGTGGTGGACAGCACGTTCTATACAACGAGTGCCGTCGTGCGTTCGATTGAGTTGTTGCTCGGGTTACCAGCCTTGAGCCAGTACGACTCCGCCGCGACGCCGCTGTGGGCCGCCTTTGCGTCGCAACCGCTCGGTACGCCGTACGCGTCGCTCCCGAATACGTGGCCGCTCGACGAGTTGAACCCGCACGCGTATCGCTCGACGATTCCGGCCCGGGACTTCGTCGATGCGGACCGGGCGGACGAAGTGGCGCTCAATCGGGAGATTTGGGAAAGCGTGCATCCACGGTGGCCCTTGCGCGGTGGCAAGCGCGTGGGCGGATCCAAATGAGCGCGAGGTTGCTCACGGGCACAGCTCGTTTCGCCTGAGGCCGGGACGCGTCGGGGGTCGTGAAACCGAGCTTCCACTCCCGGTTGCCCAGCTCGAAGGCTAGGTATAAAGTGGGAGCAGGTCGCGCATCCGTGCTGCCAGCTCCGGGGCGGGTCGCTGCTGGTAACATGTGCTCCTCCTGGTTTGGGAACCCGGAACGAGCATACCAGTGGCGGCCCGCTTCGCTTTTCCGCCCAGCCCCTACATAGGTTCTAATTCAATTCGTCACCGCGACGGTCTGTGAGGTCGGCGCACTGGTTGCGCCGTGGTTGTCCGTCACAACCAGCGTAACCGTATAGCTACCGGCCGCGCTAAAGGTGTACGATGGGTTCTGCACGGTCCAGGTCGTACCATCGCTGGATGTCCACTGCCACGCAACGACCGACCCGCCGGGATCGGTACTGGTGTCCGTGAAGGTGCAGCTGAGTCCGTTACAACTCACCGAGAAACTCGCGGTCGGTGCCACGTTCGAGGGTGTCGCGTGGTACCACGACGGAAACCTGTCGGCACTGCTGTCGGTCGTCAAACGCGTCTCCCCCGTCCCGTCCGCGTTGATGAAGTAGATCTGGTAATGGCCGTCACGATTGCTATGAAACGCGATCTGTGTGCCGTCGGGTGACCAGGTGGGGTGCTCGCTCGTCGGACGACCATACGTCGTGTACATCGCGTTAGTGAAACCAACCAGGTCGGTGGTCAAGCGAGTCACGCCGGTTCCGTCCGCGCTCATCACATAGATCTCATACAGTTCCGGGTCGCCGGAGGGGGCGTCGCGGTCGCTCTGAAAGGCGATGCGCGTCCCATCGGGCGACCACGCGGGGGATTTGCTGTTCGCGTTCGCGACATTGGTCAGTTGCGTCACCCCGGTCCCATCAGCATTCATGACGAAGATTTGCATGTTCCCGCCGGGGTCTTTGGTGAACGCGATCTTGCTGCAGTCGGGAGACCACGCGGGGGCCGCGTGCACAGAGCCGTTGTCGATGGTCACGCGGGTCGCTCCCGTGCCGTCCTCATTCATCACATCGATGTTGGGGAAGCCTGCAGACAGGAAACTCGCAAACGCGATACGGGTGCCACACCAGGTGGGCCAAGCGTCCAATGGAAGTGGGCCTTTCGACATGATCAAGAGTCGGCTCAGTCCGGTGCCGTCCGCGTTCACCACATCAATAGAAGAGTCACCGGTGCTATAGAAGGCGATCCGGGCCCCATCCGGTGACCAGGCAGGCTCGATATCCGTGCCAGCGTCGTTGGTGAGGCGCGTGACCCCGCTCCCGTCCGCGTTCATCACGTAGATTTGGGAGTTGCCACTGCCATCGCTGGAGAATGCGATGCTGCCCGCCTGAGTCAGCGCTGCGTCGGAGCGCGGCCGCTGTGGAGCCGTTGGATTAGCGGCAGGTTCGCACTGGGTCAGAAACAGCGCCAGCAGGCACGTCCCGACCCAAACGATCGGGGTCCAGGAGCGCATACCCCCCCTTTTGTCGTGTTGGGAGCCAGAAAGGGCAATAATCGAGCCGCTGCTCGGCGAGACCTCGCATGGCTATGCGCCAGGGGAGGTGCTCTGCACGGGATGCCGTCGGGCGACACGTGAGGCGGGTGTGCTTCAGACGAGCCAGTGTTTCTTCGCGCGGAGCCGATTAGGCCCATGGCGGCGTCCCAGACCAGATGGGCGCCGGGATCCGCGCCGTTCTCAGACCTCCTCGAGGCGCTGCAGCAACCCGGTCGAGCTTGCGTTGCTACGAGCGTTGTGCAACGTGCTCGCGGTCTCCTCGAGCAATTGCATCAACTCGTCCAGTTCCGCTGACGTGAGGTAGAGCGTCAGCAGCGGGTCGAGATGAGAAGGCCAACCGCTGCTGAACGAGGTACCCTCGTGAGGTCCTCAAGGATATGAACCGGCTCGAAGCCCAAAACACAGAGGCTGGCCGGGACCACGACGCTAACTCCTACCACAATGTCGGCCTCGATCTTGGCGACTGGGTGAGCACGTTCTCTATGTGGATGCCGGGGGCACGGTGTAGCACGGGCCGAGTCCGCACGACGAGTAGCGCGGGGTTCGCTCACGCGGGCATGAGGCCGCCCACGTCCTCCAGGCTTTTCAAATGGACCTGCGCGACGCGGCGCTCCCGCGCAACCAGGGCGCGGACATCGCCACGGGCCTGCGCGGCTTTGAGCCGCCCGAACGTGATGCCCATCTCAGGGATGTCTGCGTCCTCGGGGTCGTCGCACGTGATCACAAGGAACAAGCCTGAGTTCGGTCCGCCCTTGTGGAGCTGCCCGGTCGAGTGGAGGTAGCGGGGGCCGAAGCCGAGCGTCGTCGCGCACCCGAGGGTGCGGGCCCAGGCCGCGCGCACGGCGTGGAGCTGCGCGCGGACTTCGAGAGTGGGCGGGAGATAGGCGAGGAGCGCGAGGTAATCGCCCGGCCGCGCGGCGCGCCGGAGCGCTTCCGGGGTGAGGGTGCCGGGCACCGCAGCCGCCGGAGGGGCTGCGGCGGAGCGGCCCTCGAGCTCCGCGCGTGCCAGGGCTTTCGCGGCTCCCACGTCGGGCTGATCGAAGGCGTTCACGCCGAGGGCCTCGGAGAGCTCCCAGGTTGCGTAGGCCCACATGACGAAGGCCGCGCCGAGGGCGCCGGGGTCCGCCGAGAAGTCGGTAACGAGCTCGCCGTCGGGCCCGGGGGTTGCGCACGGATCGTCGACCACTGGTACCACTCCCCGTCCGTTCTTCCCCGTGCTCTCGGCCACGATTTGCTCGACCCAATCGGCGAGGCGTTCCACGGGGGGCGGTGGGCGGAGCACGAGTTTGTCGCGCCCCGCGCGCGCCGCCTGCGCGAGGCGGGCCCCTAAGGCGCGCCCCGCGGCGGGATCCACGGCGAGCGCCCGTTCGAGCAGCGCCCGGCCGTCGACGCCGATGAGCGCGGCCGGCAGCATGCCCACGACGGTGAGCGCGGCATAGCGACCGCCCACATCGGGGGGGTGAGGGAACACGGCTCGGAAGCCGCGCTCGCGCGCCAGGCGTTCGAGCGGACTGCCCGGGTCCGTGATGGCGACAAAGCGCGCGGGCTCGACGCGCGCCGCGAGGTAGTGGTAGAAGGCGAGCGTCTCGACCGTGGTGCCGGACTTGCTCGCGATCAGGAAGAGTGTTCGGTCAAAGTCGGGCGCGCGGGCCACGGCGAGGACAGCGGCGGGATCGGTGCTGTCGAGGACTGAGAGCGCGGGCCGGGCGAAGCTCGTCGCCAAGATCTCGGGCGCGAGGCTCGAGCCGCCCATCCCGCACATCACCGTGCGGGTGAAGCCCTCGCCCCGCGCCGCCTCCGCGAAGCGCGCGAGCGCGTCCCACTGCGTGAGGGAGACGCGGGGGGCGTCTCGCCATCCCAAGCGCTCCATACGGCCGGGAAACGTACCACGCCTCGCCGCGGGGGGCGCGGGCCGTTAGGTTAGCGCGGGAGGTCCCGCGTGCCCGCGCTCCGCCGTCCGCCTCCGGTGCTGATGACCGTTGCCGCCGTCTCGTTCGGGGCGGCCGTCGTGGCCTACCTCGTCGTCCCCCCCCACCGCCCTGCGCGCGCCGTGGTCGCTGATCTCTCGTGGAGCTGGATGGCGGCTGTTGCGCTCGTCGCCGCCGCGGTCGCGGCCCGACACTCGATCGACACAACCGCGCGGCACGGCTGGACGTGGATCGCCGCGGGCTGCGCGTCGTTCTTGGCGGGCGGGCTCGTGCGCAGCGTCGACGCGGTGGTGCGTCACGGTAGCGCTCCCTACCCGTCGCTCGCCGACCTGGGCGTGCTCGGCCTCTATGGATGCACCCTCGTGGCGTTGACGAAGCTGGTGCGGACCACGCCCGCTGGCGGGGCCGAGCGACTGGACGTGGAGCTCGCGCTCGATACGGCGCTGGTGACCATGACGGCGGGCGCGCTCGCGTACGTCTTCGTGCTCAAAGGGCTGTTTGAGGCGGGGGCCACGCTTCCCGCATTGCTCGCGAGTCTCGGCTGGTCGCTGGGCGGCGTCGCGGTGCTGTGGGTCATCCTCGTCAAGTTGCTGCGCGCGACGCGGGTGCCGCTTGTGCCGACCGGCGTGGCGCTCGGGGGGATCCTGGCGCTGTGCGCGGCGAACGTCGCGTACGCCGTCGTCGCGCTGGGCGGCGGGTTTCGCCCGGGCGCCGGCGTAGCACTCGGGTGGGACGTCGGCTTCTTGCTGCTGGCGAGTGCCGCGGCCCTGGCACCGGCCGAGGCTCCCGCGGGGCCGCCCGCGACGCGTCCACTCGCCGCCCGTGGGGCGCGCGTCGCCGCGGTGATCGTCGGCTTTGCAGGGATTGGCGCCGTCGCGGTGGCGCAGGCGCTCCGGCCCGAGCGCGACGAAGGCGCCGCGATCTTGCTCGGCGCCGCGGTGGGAATCATCGCGTTGCGGTTCGCACAGGGGTTGCGCGCGACGCACCGCTATGCGGAGTTGCTGGAGGGGGAAGTCGCGAGCCAGACGCGCTCCCTCGTCCAGTCGCTGCGCGCCACGGCGGCGGCCGAGTGGAACCTCCGCCTCGTCATGGACGCCGTACCCGACGCGATCGTCGTGGTCGACCGCGCCGGTCGGATTCTCGAGACGAACGAACCGGCGCACGCGATGGGCCGCGTCGCCGGGACCAGCCCCCCGGGAGCCCTGTTCGATCTCGTGCATCCCGAGGCGGCGGGGCCCGCGGCCGACCGTCTCGCCGCCGCCTTCGAGGGCGACGTGCAGCACCTCGATGTGTCCCTCGCGCGTCCCGACGGGAGTCGCGGGCTCGCCGCGCTCCTGTACGCGCCGGTGCGCGAGGGGAACGCCATTCCCCGCGTCCTCGTGCTCGCGCGTGACGTCACCGATCAGCGGCGCGCCGAGTCGCAGTATCAGCAGGCCGAGAAGCTCGCGGCGATGGCTCAGCTCGTGAGCGGCGTCGCGCACGAGATCAACAATCCGGCGGCGATTATCTCGGGGTTCGCGCAGACGCTCCTGCTCGACGACGTGAAGCCCGAGCAGCGCGAGATGTTGCAGATGATGTACGACGAGGCCACGCGCATCGGGCGTATCACCGCCAACCTGCTCGCCTTTGCCCGCGCCGGCGGCAAGCAGCGCACGCTCGTCGATCTCAACGACCTCGCGCGCCGCACGTTCGCGCTGCGCGCCTATCACCTGTCCACCCTGAGCATCAGCGTCACGCTCGAGCTCGATCCCGCCGAGCCGAAACTCTGGGCGGACGCCTCCGAGCTCCAGCAGCTGTTCCTCGCCCTGTTGATCAACGCGGAGCAGGCCCTCGTGACCGTCGAACCGCCACGCACGCTCACCGTACGCACCGAGGCCGACGAGCACGACCTGCGGCTCGAGGTCCGCGACTCCGGCCCGGGCATCGCGCCCGAAATCCGCGGCAAGATCTTCGACCCGTTCTTCACGACGAAGCCCGAGGGCGTGGGCACGGGCCTCGGGCTCTCGATCTGCTACGGGATCGCGCGCGACCACGGGGGCAAGATTTGGGTGGAGTCGGAGCCGGGCCGGGGCGCCGCGTTCTTTGTGCACCTGCCGCGCGATCCCCGCCGCGAGGCGCGCGCCGCGGAGGACCCGCTCGACGCCGTGGCCGGAGGGGCCGCGCCACCCCTGGCGCCAGGCGTCGCAAGAGCAGCGCCGCTCACGGTGCTCGTCGTGGACGACGAGGTGGCGCTCCGCAACGCGCTATTGCGTTTTCTGACGCGCCGCGAGATGCGCGCCGAGGGGGTCGGCGACGGGGGGGAGGCACTGCGCCGGCTCGCGCAGCGCCAGTTCGACGTGATCGTCTGCGATGTCCGGATGCCGGGGATGAGCGGGCGCGAGTTTCTCGAGCGGCTACGCCGCGAGCATCCGGAGCTCGCCGGCCGCGTGGTGTTCAGCACCGGGGACGCGTTCACGACCGAGACGGCGGACTTCCTTCGGCAGGCGGGCGTCCTGACGGTGGCGAAGCCGCTCGACTTCGCCGCGCTCGAGCGGGTCATACGCGAGGTCGCCGCGCGCCCGCCGACGCCTCCGGTGGCGCCGGCCCGGCCTGCGGCCTCTTAGGGGGCGGGGGTGAGTCGGACCACGAGCCCCGAGAGCGCGGCACCCGCGGGTCCCGGGTCTACGTGCAGCGCGAGCGGCGTCGCGCTCGCGCGCAGGGCCGCGAGCACGCGCGGCTCCACGCGCAGCTCGTAGTCGCCGGGCTTCACGCCCATGACGTAGAACGCCCCATCGCTGAAGGTCGTGAAGTGCTGCTCGAACCCGCGGCGCCGTTCGACGAGCCGCAGCGCGACGCCGGCCACGCCCTCTTCCTCGCCACCCCGCGCCCGGACCACGCGCCCTTCGATGACCCCGGCCTGCACGACCGGGACGTTCAAGGCGCGGAACTCGTTCGGCCCGGGTTCGAGGAGGGCGCTGGCGAACGCCGGCACGAGGAGGGGCGACGGCAGGGAGGTCGAGTCGACCTGGATGGTGACGGGCTCGAAGGGCACGACGTCCCACACGCGGAACTCCCCATGCGCATCGGACACCGCGGTGCTTGTGCCCACGCGCACGCGCACACCGGCGAGGCCGGGCTCCCCAGGTTCCTGCACGCCGTCGCCGTTCTGGTCCAGGAAGACGCGCCCCGAGACGCCCGAGCGCTCGAGCGAGGGACCCGGCGCCGTGGCGAGCCGCCCGGTCGCGCCATCCCAGAGCACCGATCCTTGGACGTACTGGGTCCCGGTCACGGGCCCGCCCGCGGGTGCAGACACGGTGGTGTAGGAGCGCAGGGCCGAGAGATAGGACGTGAGCGTAAGCGACAGGGTCGCGCCCCCGCCCCCGCGCAGCCAGCTCACCCCGGCCTCGAGCCGCAACCCGGCCCCGAGGGGGCGCGCGGCCAGCAGCGAGTAGGCCGAGAGTCGGGTCGGGCCCCCGAGCTCGAGCTCCGCGCCGCCGCGGAGCCACACCGGGCCGAGCACGGGTCCCAGCGCTGGGCGTGGGAGCAGGAACGCGGTCGTGCCGACGAAGGAGCGGGTCGACGGCAGCGTACCCGCAAACGCGTCGCGCTCGAGACGGACGTACGGCAGGGCGCGCACCGCCTGCCCTTCCACCGAGTTCTCGAGGCGCACGCTCGTCATGCTGCCGAGGTCCGTCGTCTCGCGGTCGAGCAGGCCGTCGAAGAAGAAGAACCCCGCGCGCCGGCTGGGCCGCCAGAACCCGAGGACGAAGAGCCGCGAGCGCGCGCCGAGCGGGGTGAGCAGCGGCGCGCGGGTCCCCGTCGCGTAGCGGGTGTAGTCCGCGCTCAGGCGCCGATCGATCGACGGCTCGTAGCGCAGGCTGCCGTGGGCGAACGCGGCGGCTACGCCGTCCAGCGTGACACCCCAGGCGTTGACCGGGCTCCCGGCGATCGAGGCGTAGGGATGCGTAAGATCGGGGAGCGTGTCGCGCCAGAACTGGTCGACGCCGCCGCGCACGGTCCAGCGGTCGGTCACGCCGTAGTGGAGGTCCAGGTTGGCGGTCGAAGTGCACGCCGGCTGCCGGCACGACCCGAGCGCGGCGCCGTACTCGAACCGCCGTGCCGGGAGGAGCTCGCTGATGACGCCGAAGGTCTGGCTGAACTCGCGGATCACGCCGTGCGGGCCGTAGGCGACGAAGTCGACGGGGTTTTCGCCGTAGCGCACGGGGAGGGCCAGGTTGAAGCGGCCTGCCGCGTCGGCCGTCACGTAGCCCACGAGCTGGCCCGCCTGGTACGCGTCGACCGACCACCCGCCGCCGGGCTCGAGCTGGCCCGCGTAGCGTTCGAGACCGACGACCGAGGGGCGCACGAACGGGGAGTTCCCGACCGACACCCCGCGCAGGGAGCGCGGGGCGGGTCCGGTGGCGACGCCGTCGCCCAGGCGCAGCTGTTTGAGCCACGGGTCGTCGCGCCACACGCCGGTCCACGACGCGGCGACTGAGACGACGCCGTCAGCCGCCCGGCCGACGCTCGAGGCGCCGAGCTCGAGCGAGCCCCCAAAGGCGTCGGCGCCCAGGGTGCCCGTGTAGCCGCTGCCCGCGAGCGGCGCGCCGCTGGGGGCGAACACGCTGTAGTCGAAGACGAGGCCGCCCCAGGGACGCCGCTCGGGCGCGAGCACGAGGTCCGGCCGCACGGCCTCGCGGGGCGCGAGCAGGGCCGCTCGCGCCGCGTCGCGCTGCAGCCGCCGCGCCACGGGCAGGGCGCCCGGGTCCGCCATCGTGACCGAGAGCTCGGAGAAATCGACGGCGAAGGGGGCGCCGAGGAGGTCGCCCAGGCGCTCGGCGCCGACGTAGAGCTCGCCCTCCTTGAACACGCGGTAGTCGGGCTCGAGCGGCACGCGCACGGCGCCGTAGCGCATCGTGTCCTGGTGCGCGTCGATCACGAGCTCCCGGTCGCCCGGCTCGACTGTGGCCTCGACGCGGCCCTCAGGGCGGACACGATAGGGAATCTCCGCGAGCTCGAGGAACTGGGAGAGGGGCACGAGGACCTCGGAGCGGACGAGGAGCGCGGGCACCGTGCGCACGGCGATGTTCCCGAGCCGGAGCTCGACGAGGATGGGCTCCGGGACTGGCCGCGCCGCCGGTCGCCCCGGGGCGGCGGGTTCTTGGGGGAGCGCCGCGCGGCCAGCCACGCTCGCCAGCCACACGACGCCCGCGAGGGCGCGGCCGAGCGGTGGCATGTTGTTCAGAGGTACGCGATCGTGACGACGATCGTCCCGCTGTAGATGCCGGGCTTGGCGGTGGCGGCGGGAGTCACCGTGCCCCCGATCCAGAGGTAGATGGCGGGCGACGACGCGGGCCCGAGTTTGGCGGTCGTACCGGTGCTCGGATCGAACACCGCGGCGGTGGCCACGTTGTTCGTCCCCCGGTTCCAACGCGCCGCGGTCGGGTCAAAGGTGATGGGCATGGTGCTCCCCGGCAGCGCCTGGATGTTCGTAAGCAGGACGGGGAGAATGAAGCTGATCGTGACGTCCGCGCCTTTCTCGCCCTGGACCTGCCACGCCCCGGCGCCCGCGGCCGTCGGCGCCACGGTGGTGGGGGTGCCCTGCGGCACGCTCCCGAAGTTCAAGCTCGCGAGGGTCGTGACGCTCAAGGCCTGTCCGATGACCGGCGCGCTGATCCCGACCGAGCTCGCCACCCCTTGCGCCTCGGTGAGGCGGGGGTGGAAGCTCCAGGCCCGCGATGAGAAGCCCCACGCCCGAGCGCGACCGACCGTTCACGGCACGCTCACCTCGACCGAGTCCCGCACGGTCGGACTGGGGAGGACGAGCTCGGGGGCGAGGTCTTCCCGCTCGCTCGACAGCTCAAGCTTCAGCCGGTAGCGTCCCGGCGCGAGCGCGCCGATCGAGAGCGTGTAGCGCGGCTGCATGGTGTTGAAGACGTGGATCGGCGCCTTGAGTGCGGCGCGCGTCCTGTCACTCGCGTCGACGAGCACGGCGCGCACGGTGCCGATGAAGGCAGCGTTGCCCAGTTGGGTGAGGCGGGCCCACACGGCCAGGGAATCCCCGACCAGGGCCGTGCGCAGCCCCGATACGGCGACGCCGGTCTGGACGGCTCCCTGCCGATAGAACACGCCGATGACTGTGCGCACCTCGAGGGTGAGCCCGACCTTAACGCGCGCGGTGTCGGCCGCACCCGTCACGGGGAGCGATCCCCCGCGCGCCGCGATGACGAGGCGCGCCCAGTACTCGCGGTCCTTGAGAGGACTCGGGGGGACGGCGAGGAGGCGGATCGTGCGCCGCTCGAGCGGTGGGACGCTCAGGCGGCGGGGAAACGCCTGCAGCCATCCCGCCGCGGAGGGGCTGGTCGAGTCGGCGCGGATCGAGTCCACGACGATGCGCCCGAGCGAGTCGGTCACCGGGTAGCCAAAGAAGAAGGAGACCGAGACCTCGGCCGGCTCCGCGTTCGGGTTGTAGAGCAGGACCGCGCCGCTGCGAGTGCGGGCGTCGATGAACACGGCGTGGGGAGCGATCACGACGCCCTGGGCGCTGAGGGCCCGGGCGGTGACGAGCAGTGCGAACGACAGGCGAGATGGCGTCATGGGTAGGTGGCCACGGTGAGGATGATGGTCGCCGTGTAGGCGCCCGCGCGCTGGGTCGGCGTGGGCTGGGCAGCGCCGCCGAGGAAGACGGAGCCGCTACCTCGCTGGCTGAGCGTGAGCACGAAGCGCTGCCGGGGATCGAAGCCGACCTGGCTCGCGATGCTCAGCGATTGCGAGTAGCCGGCATCGCCGCCCCCGAACACGAGGGGCAGCAACGCGCCCCCCGGGCCCACGAGCGCCGGGGGCAGGGTGAAAACGAGGGATGCCTGGCTGTTATGGGGGCCCGTCAGCAGGAATTGGCCGCTTCTCACGGGATCGGTGCGCGAGATCGTCGTGGGCACGCCGGGAAGCAGCGTCCCGAAGGCCAGAGATTGGAGGCCCGTCACCGTGATCGGGCGCTGCGCCGCGGCCGAGCGGGCCACGGCGAGTACCGCGAGTGCGAGCGCAACGCTGTAGCGCAGACGTTTCATGGAGCGCAAGCCCCTCGTTGTGCGAGCGCCGGCAAGGGACGAACGAACCCCTGCCGGCGCGCCGCCCCGGGCAACATTATGTCGAGTGCCCGCTCAGTATGAAACCGTGAGCGTGACCGTGCCGGTGTAGCTCCCCGCCGGCAGGTTGTTGGCCGGGGTCACCGTCGCCCCGACGTAGAAGTACAGGGTCCCGCTCGCCGAGAGCGTGGCGCTCCCCGCCGCCGCGGACGGCGTGATCGCCGTGCCCCCAGACGTCGATTGCGTCGTGTTGACATAACCCGTCCACGACCCGATCGGCAGGTTTTGGCCCGCGTTGGTCAGGTTCGCCGGCAGGGTAAACGTGTAGTTGACGAGCGTGCTCGCCTGGCCCGTGACGTCGAAGCGGCCCGCGGTGACGTCCGAATAGGCGACGGTCTTGGTGACGCCGGGGAATACGCTCTGGAAGTTCAAGGGTATCGCCCCGGTGACGGCGATCGGCGCCTGGAGGGCCGCCGACGCCGTCAAGCTACCGTTGACGCCCTGCGCCGGGCTCGCCCCGGCCCCGATGAGGGCGAGGAGGAGCCCGGCGAGGGCGGTCTTGGCGGTGGTGGTCACGGCGGTCCCTGGTGGGGCGCCGTGGCTTAGTAGGAGACCGTGAGCGTGACCGTGCCGGTGTAGCTGCCCGCAGGCAGGTTGTTGGGCGGGGTCACGGTGGCGCCGACGTAGAAGAACAGGGTCCCGGCCACCGACAGCGTGGCGCCCGCGGACGAAGCCGACGGCGTGATGGCCGAGCCGCCCGCAGCCGAGGAGGCGATGGTATTCACGTAGCCCGTCCACGACGCGATCGGCAGGTTCTGGCCGGCGCTGGTCAGGTTGGCGGGCAGGGTGAAGGAGTAGGTCACCGGGGTGCTCGCCTGGCCCGCGACGTTGAAGCGGCCGGCGTTGGCGGCGTCGGTGTAGGCGACGGTCTTCGCCACCCCGGGAAAGACGCTCTGAAAGTTCAGATTCTGAGCGCCCGTGACGGTGATCGGCGACTGCACCGCGGCGGTGGCCGTGATGCTCCCAGTCACGCCCTGGGCGCGTAGGGTGGCGCTGCCAGCGAGCGCGAGGACAAGCGTGGCGAGTGCGGCCTTGGAGCGTGAGAGCATGACGGGTCTTCTCCCTAGTTCCTTGGTGGTACGGCGTTTAGCGTCTCTAGCGTCGCTGTGCGTCAGTCGTTGCGCCCGTACAACAGGCAAGGCCTGTGCCACAGTGCTCATTTTCTCGACAATAGTCTAGTTTTTTGACAGTTCAGATCCTTACGTAGGTCCCGAAACCAAGCGCCGTTATGCCCATGGGCTCCCTCAACCGTCATGATATTTGACACTTGGGAGGCGAAGTCAAATCGATCAACTGCTTGACCTATCGTCACTTGCAGTGTGGTACGATGTCTGCCTTAGAAGCAGCAGAACCCTAACTGGACTTGCCCGTGCGTGACCATCTGCAGAGCCTGATCGGTCGGACCCTCTCGGCGGTCCTCTTTGTAGCGGGCCTCGCGGTCCTCCGCCCTGCAGCTGCAGAAGCCCAAGCTCGTGGCACCCTGCAAGTGTTCGCGCAAGTCGTTGATACGAAAGCGAGTTCCGAGGGTCTCCAGGCGGCCCGCGTCGCCCTCGGCCAGGTGGCGACGGGGGCGGTCCCGAGCCAAGCCAGCGCCGCTTCGACGCTCGCGCAAGTGCGCGTCGCCCGGGCTCCCGAGGGGCGCTCGGACCTGGTCGTCACCATCGACTACTCGAAGTAACCGAAGGCGAAGCGCCGCTACTCGAGGCCAAGGCGCTGTCTGAGCGCGATCGGCATGATGGGGGTGGCGTGTCGGATGGGAACTGAGAGCGCGAAGCCGGGGGCCTGGGGCAGGCCCGCCCGGTGGATCGCGATGACCTCCCCATTGGCGTTGAAGAGCGGGCTCCCCGAGGAACCTCCGATCGTCATCCCGTCGAACTGAATCACGTCGTCGGTCGCCCGCGAGATGATCCCCGCGCTCATCGAGGTATGGATGACGGCGGTGCGTAGCCGGGCGAAGCCCGAGCCCGCCGGATAGCCGATGAGGGCGGCGGGTTCCCCCTGGCGTGCCTTGGTGCCGTGCCAATCGATGTTCGGGATGGCAGGCCCCTGATACCCGCGGATCTTGATGACGGCGATGTCGCGCTCTTCGGAGGTGGCGATCACGTCGGCGTAGTGGGCCGTCGACTGATCGGCCATGATCACCCAGATCGTGTCGGCCCGCGGGTGGGTGGAGTCGGCGACCACGTGCCAGTTGGTCAGCATGTAGCCGTCGGCGGTGATGGTGAAGCCGGTGCCGTTGTAGTAGTCGCGCCCGAAGCTCACGGTCAGGAGGCCGACGGCGCCCTGGTTCTGTTGCGCGATCGAGGCGAAGTCGGTGCCGCGGATCGCGCGCATTTTCGCGTCGAGGGTGCTGGTCTGCTGCTCGGCGGTCGCGACGGCCCGCCGGAGGCTGTCGAGGGTCGCGGGCGAGGGAGCCCGGCGCTCCGCCGTGGCGAGCTCGTCGCGCAGCCGTTCGACCTCGCTCTGTGCCGCGACCCGGCGTGCTTCGCCGGCGGCGAGCTGGGCGGAGAGGGCGGTCTGGGCGCGCTCGAGGGCCGCCCCGAGGGCGGCGGTGCGGACGCGGGCGGCCTCGAGTTCGGTGCGGAGGCTCTCGACTTGCGCCACGGGTGCGGCGCCCGCGCGGGCTCGATCGAGCTCGCGCGCGAGCCGCAGCGTCGCCGCGCGGCTTGAGTCCTCGGCGCTGCGTTGCGCCTCGTCGGTCGCCGCCACCTCGATCGACAGCAGCCAGTACACGCCGTACACGGCTCCCCCGAGGAGCAGAGCCGACAGCATCACGACACCGGTGAGCCATCGGAAGCGCCGGCGGGAGTCGGCCCGCACTTCAGCAGCGACGGCCTTGAGGAACGCTGTCGAGCCCCGCCCCCCCCGCCGGCGCTCGAGTTTGGCGCGCTCGAGTGCCTGGCTGATCACGCCGAGCGCGCTGCGCCCACTGCCACTCGCGTCCGGCCCCCCTACCCCGCGCGCCCCGCGCCGAGCCACTGGAAGGTGGGGCGCCGTGCCAAGCCCTTCGAGGATCAGCACGGGTCCGCCCGGGCCGAGCATGATGCGATCGCCGAGCCGGACCGGGAGCGGTGCGGTCACGCGTTCGCCGTTCACGAACGTGCCGTGGCGCGAGCCGGCGTCGCCCACCGCGAGCGCGCCAGCTGGGTCGATGCTCAGCTCGGCGTGGATGCGGGACACGATCGTCTCTGAGGCTCCGAGCACCTGGACCTCACACTCGTGTCCGCG
>DATLKW010000040.1:0-2245 GCA_035538175.1 Gemmatimonadales bacterium
CACGGTGCCCCGGAAGAGCAGATCGCGCATCGCCGCCATGCGCATCAGGACGGTGCCCCCTTGATATGGTGTGAGCGGCACGACGGGATCGCCGATCTCGACGGAATCGTCGAGGATGTACCCGTCGATCGGCGCCCGGACCACCGTCTCGACCTGCGTAGTGCCGTCCTGGACTTTACCGCCCTCCTGGAGCGCGAGCCGCTCCTGCGCGAGCTCGAGCTCCGTGTGCGCCTCGTCCACCCGCTGCTGGGTGGTCTCGATGTCCGCGGGAGAGATCAAGTTCTTATCCCGCAACGTGCGCTGGCGCGCGAGTTCGCGCTCGAGGTTCTTTACGGCGATCTGGCGCAGCTCGGCGTTGCGGCGGAGCTCGACGATTTCGAGGGGTGTGGGGCTGGGGGCGATCTCGAGGAGTGGCTGGCCTTTGTTGACGAAGGCCCCGACCTCGGCGAAGCGCCGGCGCACCACGCCGGCCAGGATGGACTTGACGCTCACTTCCACGCGGGGCTCGATCGTGCCGACAGCGAGGGCCTTATCGACGAGCGACCCGCGGGCGACCGCTATGGCCTTCGCCCCGTTTTTCTTCCTGCCGCCGAGCCCCCCTCTGGCCGCGATGGCCCCGAGGCCCAGCACGATCACAAGCGTGGCGGATACGATGATCCTACGGCGTTTCATCGCTAGACGGCTCCCTTCGGGCCCAGACAAGGGGCTCTCCCCCCATACGACGGAACCTGGCCCCGATTGGTTGCAAACTTGCAGCCTCCGCCGACCCGTGGCGGCGGGACCACCGGATGCTAGAATCTCGCCTATGAGCCCAGCGGTGACGAGTGGCGTATCGGCAAGGCACGAAGAAGGATACGTGGCGCGCCCGGCCGGCCCCTCCACCCCCCCGGTGCTCTGCTATCACCGCGTCGGGGGACCGCTCGAGCTGGGTGTGACCCGGGTGGCGCGCCAGGTGTTCGCGCGGCACGTGAATACGCTCGCCCGTTCCGGGTGGCGCACGCTGACGCTGGCACAGTATGCGAGCCGCATTGGAGGCACGCCCGCGGCGGCGGGCGAGCGGGAATGCCTGCTCACCTTCGACGACGGGTACGCCTCACTGGCCGACTTCGCGTATCCGCTTCTCCGAGATCTGGGGTCCGTGGCGACGACGTTCGTCGTCACGGACTTTGTCGGGCAAGCGAACACATGGGACGTCCGTTACACCTGGCGTCGGATGATGCACCTAGACTGGAGGGCCATGGAGCAGTGGCAAGCCCGAGGCTTCGCGTTCGCGTCCCACACCGCGTCGCATGCGCGGCTCACTTGGCTTTCCGACGCCCGCGTCACGGACGAGCTCGCGCGCTCGCGCGACGCCCTCGTGTGCCGCCTGGGAGCGGAGGCGGGCCGGGCGCTCGCCTACCCGTTCGCTGCGTACGACCCGCGAATCGAGCGGCTCGCGGGTTCCCTCGGATACGAGCTGGGATTTGGAGGCGTGCGGGGAACCGGATCGCCCTTAGGGCTGCCTCGGGTGCCGGTGTACGTCTGGGATGTAGGGAGGGTGCCGCTCGGCCTACGGACCGGGATGTGGGGACAGGCTGCGCGGCTGGTCGCGCGCGTAGCGAATCGTTGCGCGATCGGCACGAGCGTGATACGCGGCGTGACTCGAGGGAACTGAAGGATGCGACTACCGTTGAACGCTAGCTGCCTGGGCCACGCGGGAGTCCTCCACGTGCTCGTGGGGTGCGGGCCAGCGGCACCTTTCCCGGAGCCGACGCCCACTAACTCATTCGAAGTCGATGCGAGTTTTGCGACCTTGACCTTTCTCGGGAAGATCGATCGTGTTGACCGGGGATCCGAATGGGAGTACTGGACCCGCCTAGACGTCACATTTCATCCCGACCGAAGAGTTAATCGTGTACCCGTCGTCGATCTCCGAGAGTGTCGCTTCGTGGCTTCGATTCCTCGGCCCGACAACGGCCCCGGAGTGATGCTGCACTTGGAGACTCGCGCGATCTTGGTGCGCCTCACTAGAACGGCGGCGCACCTGTGCCGAGTAGCGTGTCGAGCGCCTACAGCTACGGTCACGAGAGCGCTGGCGGCGCACGGCGGAGCGCAAGGGCTATCCCCAAATTGGCCGGACTTCGATGGATCCCCACTTGGCGGAAGGGATGCGCCCAGCGACCTGAATGGCGTCGTTGAGGTCTTTAGCCTCGATGAGGAAATAGCCGCCCAGCTGTTCTTTCGTCTCGGCGAAGGGACCGTCGGT
>DATLKW010000041.1:0-4699 GCA_035538175.1 Gemmatimonadales bacterium
TGCTCTGGGCGTGGCGGTAATCGCGCTCGCATGGCGCGGGATTCGCACCGGTCAGCGGTGGGCGCTCTGGACCGCCTTCCTCGTGCCGGCGATTGGCGTGGGCTTGGCCTTACCGCTGCACTACGTGTACGGCCTCGCCACACTCGGCCATCTCGGGCTGATCTATCTCGATGTGGCGATTTGGCTGGTGGGTATCGTGCTATCGTGGCGGGCATTCGCCACCTGATCACTGGCAGGGCGCAGCGGCGTGGCTTTCGCTATCGCCGTGGATCGCGGGTCCCCCGGTTGAGGAAACGTGAAACGCGGCGCCGCGGAGGCGCGTCGTGACACGCTGCAAAGGAGGTGAACCGTGTGGACGATTCCCAGTTGGGCGGTCGGGATGTCGCTCGTCATCGTCGTTATTGCGATGGCGAATGTCGTTGCCCGACGACTCATGGGGGGCCATGAGACCGGCCGGAGTCCCACTCCTGAGGACTCTGCGGCGCTCGCGCGGGCGCTCGAGGACCTGACGCGCCGGCTGGGTGAATTGGAGGAGCGAATGGACTTCGCGGAGCGCCTGCTCGCGAAGGAGCGCGCCAAAGCACAGCTCGCCCCACCCGAGTGAGCAGCGCGTGTGCGTCATCGTGACGTCGGCGGTGAGGGTGCTGTCGACGATTCCCAGGTCTCAGTCCGACCCCCTCGGGCGTCCCGCCGTGCGGCCGAGCGCCGGTCAAGAGTCCGTTACTGCCGCACGAACGTGTATTCTCCCGATGGATCGATCCGCTTCATCGCCGTGACCTTGTCGCCAGTGACGACGAACTCGATCATCACGTCGGAAAACTCCTTGATCTTGAAGCGAGCGGGCCGCCAGGGCACGAGCGCCTGAAACGGCGCCCCCGAGAAAACCAGCCCGAGGGTGCCGCCTTCTTTGAGCGCGACGTCGAATCGTGCCCCCGTCGGCGTCACGTAGGTGCCCACGTACTGGCGCAGCGTCGCGGGGTCTGCCAGTTGGGCCGGCACGCGGCGGACGAAGCCGACCTCCGCTTGATCGAGCGACATGACCAGTTTGTCGATCTCGCCCTGTGGGTTGGTGGAGAAGTTGACGGACCACTTGCCATCCTGCTCGTCGTCCGGCGTGTCGAACCGGTCGTAGTGGAAGTGGGTGAGCGGCAGATTGATCTTGTGGAAGCCGAAGGACAGGCTGTCGCGGCGCTTGGAGATCGTCACGACGCCGTACGCCGGGTGCTCGAACTCGCCGGCATAGTCGTCGAGTGAGTGCGACGGCTGCGTACCCTTCACCTGCCCGCTCCCCGCCTGCGCCCGCGCCCGGGCGCCCGCCGCCTTCGCCTTCTTGCGGATGTCGTTGAGCCGCTGGCTCCACGGTGTCTCACTCAGGCCGAGCAGCCGCTCGTAGACGTTGTACGACACCACGTTGTAGAGCGGCGCGGCGTGGTCGCTGATCACGAGGACAATCACGCCCAGGCTGTCGTACGGCATGGTCGAGACCTGGGAGTGAAACCCGTTGATATCGCCGCCGTGATAGGCGAGGAGATGACCCCGGTAGGAGCCGCTCCAGCGACCCATGCCGTAGGCCGAATTGAGCAGCTCGCCGTAGCCGCGCGTCTCGAGCAGGGCGTTGGGCATAGCGATCGAGGGTTCCAGCGTGGCCTTGACGACGCTCGCGGGGATGACCTGCCGACCCGCGAAGCGGCCCCCGTTCATGAGGGCGATGAGCCATTTCGAGAGGTCCGTGATGTTCGAGTTGATGGAGCCCGCCGGCCCCACGCCTGCGGCCTCGCGGTAGTAGGGAATCTCGTAGAGCTGGTCGGATTCCCGGCGCTCGGTGAAGGGGACGCCGTGATCGGGCTGCTTCACAAGATCGTCGATCGAGAAGACAGAACTCGTCATACCGAGGGGGCGGAAGATTCGCTCCTCGACGAACTGTTCCCAGGGCTTGCCCGAGAGCAGCTCGACCATGTAGCCCGAGCCGGCGTACATCATGTTGTTGTAGAGGAAGGTGGTCCGGAGCGGTTCGGTCGGCTCGAGGTACTTGAGCCGCTCGAACAGCTCTTTCCGGGTGAAGTCCGACTTGTACCAGATCAGGTCGTGCCGCGTGATGCCGGTGCGGTGCGACAGCATGTCGCGAATGGTCACCGAAGCATTCAATTCGTCGTCATAGAACCGGACGCTCGGCACGTACTGCTTCACGGGCTTGTCCCACTCGATCTTCCCGTCGTCCACGAGCATGCCAACGGCCGTCGCGGTGAAGAGCTTCGTGTTCGACGCAATCGGCACGACGGTGGTGGGCGTGAAGGGCAGCTTCCGGCCGTAGTCCCGGTACCCGTACCCGCGGGCGAACGTCAGCTTGTCCTTGACCACGACGCCCACGCCGATGCCGGGGACGTTCCAGTCCTTGAGCACCTGGGTCATCCAGGCATCGAACCCCGCCAGCTTTCGAGTGACGGTGGCAGAGTCTTGCGCGCGCGCCGATGCCGAAAGCGTGAGCACCACGCCGAACAGGATCACCAGTCGCCGGACCGCGACCCCCTTCCACATAAACCCCCTCATCGCGACCTCCTCAAGACGGCGTTGATCAAGATGGTGGAGCCGACAGCGATCCCGCCTGCGCGAAGAGACCACCGCCCGCTCATGCCGCCCGGGACGTCCCGCTTTATGAGCGTTTCTGGGAACGCCCCCGGGAAGCCGCGCATAACTTAGCCTCAAACGGTGAGGAACCACATCCGGCCTAACGCCGCGGACTCGAGGCGATTGGGCCGGGGTTGCAGGGCCCCACGGCTGACCCCGGATCTGGGTCCGGGCGCGTCGATTGTGGTCGGGCTCATTCGTCGCGTTACTGGAAGGGAGGGCCGAGCCCTCCGACACCATCGGGGCATCTAGCAAGAATGGGGAGGCAGCGTCATGCCAAAGATTACGCCGTTCCTGTGGTTCGATACCGAAGCCGAGCAAGCGGCGAAGTTCTACGTCTCCATCTTCAAGAACTCGAAGATCGTCACGACGGCCCGCTATGGGGACGCGGGACCCGGGCCCAAGGGGAGCGTGATGACGGTGCTGTTTCAGCTCGACGGGCAGTCCTTCATCGCCCTCAACGGGGGGCCCCAGTTCAAGTTCACCGAAGCGATCTCCTTCGTCGTGAACTGCGAGACGCAGAAGGAGGTGGACGACTACTGGGCGAAGCTCTCCGCCGGGGGAGGCGAGGGGCAGTGCGGTTGGCTCAAGGACAGGTACGGCCTGTGGTGGCAGATCACGCCGACGGTCTTGAGCAAGCTCTTGGCTAATCCGGACCCGAAGAAATCGAAGCGGGTCATGGAAGCCATGCTCAAGATGAAGAAGATCGACATCGCCGCGCTCCAAAACGCATATTCGGAGTAAGTCGCCGTGTCCGCGGTGCCGGACAGGGGCGATGCGACCTGATGAGGAGGCGCGTCATGCTCGAGGGGTCGCAATCGCAGGTGGAGGTTCGGGAGGTGGTGGGGGGTTTGTGGTTGTGGCGGCTTGCGCATCCGCATTGGAAGCCGGGGCAGGGGTGGGAGCCCGTGGTGGCGTCGACGTGCGTCGAGTCGCGGGGCGAAACGCTCGTCTTGGACCCGCTCGCTCCACCCGCCGACGCGGCACAGGTGTGGGAGCGGCTCGACCGGCGTCCCCCGACGGCGATCGTCGTGCTTAAGCCCGATCACGTTCGCGACGTGGACGTGTTCGCGCGTCGCTATCGTGCCAAGGCGTTTGGCCCGCGTCTCTTTTTTCGGTACGACATCCCGGAGACTGAGCTCGAGGGGATCGATCCCGGCCGCGAGCTCCCAGGGGGGATCGTCGCGCTCTACGACGGCCGGGGCCGCAACGAGACGCCGTTGTGGCTCCCGGACCAGCGGGCGCTCATCTTCGCGGATGCGCTGACGGCCCCGGGGCCAGCGGGCGAACTGCGGGTGTGGGCCACGCCGTGGCACGAGGAGCGGGTGTTGCCGGCGCTCCGAGGCTTGTTGGACCTGCCATTCGAGCGCGTCATCGTCTCCCACGGCGAGCCGGTGCACACCCGCGCCGCTTACGAGCGGGCCCTCGGGCTCGCGCCCTGGCGCGGGTAGTGTCCCCGGGGCGACGATCGGTACTGCGTCCCGCGCTGCTCGCGCCTGCCGATCGCGTGGCCGCGTCGTACGATGCCATCGCCGAATCGTGGTGCGCCGCTCGCAGCGGCTCCAGTGCGGCGTTCCGCGAACGTCGTTTCGTCGAGGGGCTGGTGGCGCCGCTGTCGCCGAAGGCCCGGATTCTCGACTTGGGGTGCGGGTGTGGGGAGCCGATCGGGCGATGGCTCGCCGACGCCGGGTTCGAGCTCGTCGGCGTCGATCTCTCCCAGCGGCTCTTGGCCCTGGCCGCTCGGGCGCTTCCGCACGCGACGCTCGTCCACGGCGACATGCGCACGGTGGATCTCCGAGGACCCTTCGACGCGATCGTGGCGTGGGACTCGGTCTTCCACCTCCCACGGCGTGACCACCCGGCGCTGTTCCGTCGCCTCGCGGCCTGGCTGGCCGCTGGTGGGCGCCTCCTCCTGTCGCTCGGCGGCTCGGACCAGGCGGGATTCACGTCCGACATGCACGGCGCCACCTTCTTCTATAGCGGGGATGCGCCGGCCCGGGCGCTCGCGGCGCTCGGGGCGGCCGGCTTCCGGATCGAGCGCTGGGAGGTCGACGATCCGTCAGGGCGCGGTCAC
>DATLKW010000042.1:0-5222 GCA_035538175.1 Gemmatimonadales bacterium
GAACCTGCGCAAGAGCGTCGAGCGGGCGCGCTACCGCCCGGCCGACCTCGTGCTCGAGCCCCTCGCCGCGTCCTACGCGGTGCTCACGGAGGACGAAAAGGAACTGGGCGTCGCGCTGGTGGAAGTGGGCGGCGGCTCGACGGGCGTGGCGATCTTCCACGAGGGGAAGGTCCGCCACTTGGCCTCGATCAAGTTCGCCGGCAGCCACGTGACGAGCGATATGATGCAGGGACTCGGCGTCACGCAGGCGGACGCGGAGCGGCTGAAGGAACGGCACGGGGGCGCGTACCAGCCGCTCGTGGATGCGTCGGAGATGATCAACCTGCCCTCCACCCCCAGTCAGGGGGCGCGGCAGGCGTCGCGCGAGCTGTTGTCGCACATCATCCACGAGCGCGTGGACGAGATCTTCCAGCTCGTGCAGCGCGAGTTCGAGCGCGCCGGCTTCGGCGGCGGGCGCCTGCCCGCCGGCGTCGTGCTCACCGGCGGGACGGCTCACCTCCCGGGCATGGTGGAGCTCGCGCGCGAGGCGTTCGCCGTGCCGGTGCGGGCCGGATCTCCCGAGCAGGGGATCTCGGGCCTCGTCGACTCGGTCCAGGCCCCGCGCTACGCCGTCCCGGTCGGGCTGGTGCTGTATGCCGCGCGCCGCGTCGCCCAGGGCACCACCACCGGAAGCTCGCTGGTCACGAGTGCAGGCGTCGGCAAACTGTTCGGCCCGCTGAAGCGCTGGCTGCAGGACTTCTTCTGATCGGTCACCCGAGGGAGCCATGATCTTCGAGCTCGAAGAAACCGTATCGCAGAACGCCCGGATGAAGGTCGTCGGCGTCGGCGGCGGCGGGGGGAACGCCCTGAACCGCATGGTCGACGAAGGCCTCCAGGGCGTCGAGTTCATCTCGGTCAACACCGACGCGCAGGCCCTGCTCAACAACAAGGCCGACGTGAAGGTGCAGATCGGGAAGAAGCTTACCCGCGGGCTCGGCGCTGGGGCGCGCCCCGAGATCGGGCGCCAGGCGATCGAAGAGAACCGCGACGAGGTGCTGCACGCGCTCCAGGGCGCCGATCTGGTGTTCGTCACTTGCGGCATGGGGGGCGGCACCGGGACCGGCGCCGCGCCGATCATCTCGCAGATCGCCCGCGACCTGGGGGCCCTCACCATCGGGATCGTCACGAAACCCTTCCTGTTCGAAGGCCGCAAACGCATGCGCCAGGCGGAAATGGGGATCGCCGAAATGCGCAAGCACGTCGACACCATGGTGGTGGTGCCGAACGAGCGACTGCTCGCGGTCGTCGGGAAGGGGATCCCGTTCCAGGACGCCCTCAAGAAGGCCGACGAAGTGCTGCTCCACGCCACCCAGGGCATCTCCTCCCTCATCACGGTGACCGGGATCGTGAACGTCGACTTCGCCGACGTCCGCACCGTCATGCAAAACGGCGGCGCGTCGATCATGGGCACCGGCATGGGGCGGGGCGAGAACCGCGCCATGGAAGCCGTACAGCAGGCGATCTCCTCGCCGCTGCTCGACAACATTTCCATCACCGGCGCCACGGGCGTGCTGATCAACATCACCGGCGGCGAGGACTTGACGCTCGGCGAGGTGACCCAGATCTCCGACGTGGTCAAGGACGCGGCGGGCGAGGAGGCGGAGATCATCTTCGGGACCGTCAACGATCCGGCGATGCACGGCGAGATCCGCGTGACCGTGATCGCCACGGGGTTCGACAAGTCGGCGAGCGCGGAAGCGCCGTCGCGCGCCGCGCCCGGCGTGCTGCCCTTCCGGGAGCGGGTCTCGCGCCCCTCGGCCGTGCCGCTCGCAGGCTACACCAAACCGGGCGATCCGGCGACCCGTCGCGCCACGCCCCCGAGCCCGCCCCCGCTCCCCGGCGAACTCAACGAGCTCGAGATCCCGACGTTCATCCGGCGGCAAATGGACTGATGGGCTGGCGCGCGAGCCATTACGCCGTGGCCGGCGGCCTCGCGGCCGCGGGCCTCCTCTGGGTCGGCAGCGGGGCGGCGGCGCGCCGAGCGCTCGTCGCCCCCGCGATCGTGGTCGATGCCGCCTATACCGACGTGGACGACGCGCTCGGGCGCCGCGAGTCCCTCGCGCGCGTGCTGGCCCGCGCCGGCGTGACGGGCCGCGACTACGCCGCCTTCCTCGCCGCGGCCAAGAACCTGCCGACACGCCGACTGCGCCCGGGCCTGCGGTTCCAGTTCCGCCAGCTGAAAACCGAACGCGCCGCCAGCCGCGTGATCGTCCGCGTCTCGCCCGACGAGCGCATCACGCTCGCCCGCGGTGACTCAGGCTGGGTCGAGAGCGTCGAGATGATTCCGTGGACCGTCCGGCGCCTGCGCGTCACCGGGACGATCGCCACGTCCCTCTACGACGCCCTCGACGGGGCCGTCGCCGACACGTTCCTGCCCCTCGGCGAGCGCCGCCAGCTCGCCTGGGCGATCGCCGACGTGTACGACTGGGAAGTGGACTTCAATCGCGATATCCGGCCTGGCGACCACTTCACCGTCCTGATCGACCGCCTCGAATCGCCCGAAGGCGAGCGCCGGTTTGGCCGCATCGTCGCGGCCCGGGTCGAAGTGGCCCGGAGTCCCGAGTACGCCTTCTACTTCGAGGATGCGGACGGCGGCGCCACCCACGGCTTCTACGACGAGCGCGGACGGTCGCTGCGGCGCGCCTTCCTCCGGGCGCCGCTCGCCTTCCGGCGTATCTCGAGCGGCTTCGGCACCCGCTACCATCCGCTGCTCCACGTCTGGCGTCACCACGAAGGGGTCGACTTCGCCGCCCCCTACGGCACCCCGGTGCGCGCCACCGCCGATGGCATCGTCACCCGCGTGGGCCGAGAAGAGGGTGGCTACGGGAACCTGATCGAGCTGCGCCATGTCAACGGCATCCGCACGCGCTACGGCCACCTCTCGGCCTTCGCCCGGGGCCTGCACCCCGGGGAGCGCGTCGAGCAGGGCGAGACGATCGGCTACGTCGGCTCGACGGGCCTCTCGACGGGGCCGCACCTCCACTACGAGTTCCTCGTGGGCGGGCGGGCCACCAATCCACGGCGCAAAGACATGGGCGCAGGCGCCGCAGTCCCACGACCCCTGCTCGCTGCCTACGACGCCGCGCGCGACGGGCTGCGCGCCCAGCTCGAGCCGACGCCACCCACGCCTGCCCCCGCCCCCACCGCCGCCGGGCGCGATTAGCTTCCTTATCCACCCGTGGAGCTGTACCCCGCCGTTGACGTTCGGGGCGGGCGCATTGCGCGTTCCGCTACCACCGACGACCCCCTCGCCGCGGCACGGGCCTTCGCCCGCGACGGGGCTCGCTGGGTGCATTTCGTCGACTTGGACCGCGCCGCCGGGACGGGCGAGAATCGGGCGCTGACCCGCCGCTTCCTCACCGCAACGACGGGCCTGCACGTGCAGGTGGGCGGCGCGCTCGCGAGCGACGCAGCCATCGCGGAACTCCTCGAGTGGGGAGCGACGCGCGTCGTCATCGGTGCGCTCGCGGCCACGGATCCCGCCTTGGTCGAGCGCCTGCTCGCGCGGCACGGCGCCACCCGGCTCGCCGTGGCGATCGATGCGCGCGATGGGCGCGTCGCGCCGCGCGGCTCCGAGCTCACGCTTCCCCTCACGCCCCTCGAGCTGGCGGAACGCGTCCGCACCGCGGGCGCGCGGACCGTCATCTACACCGACGCGGCGCGAGACGGCATGCTCGCCGGTCCCGACGTGGAAGGGGCGCGCGCCATCGCCGCGCTCGGGCTCGAGGTGATCGCCTCGGGCGGCGTCGCGTCCCTCGCCGATCTGCGCCGCCTGCGCGAGGCGGGGCTCGCGGGCGCCATCGTGGGCCGCGCCCTCTTCGACGGACGGTTCACCCTGGCCGAGGCGCTGGCATGCGTCGCGGCGTGACGCTCGGCCTCGCGACGCTCCGGGTCGCGGGGCTCGCGGCGCTCGTGCTGCTCCTCTGGAACCCAGCCTCACGCGTCGAGCTGGCCACGGCGTCGCCGCCCCTCGTCCTCCTCGACGCCTCGTTGTCCATGGCGGGGCACGGGGGCCGCTGGCGCGAGGCCCTCGATACGGCGCGGCGCCTCGCGCGCGGCGGCGTCATCTGGCGGTTCGGCGAGCGCGTGACCGCGTTCGACACACTGCCGCCCTCGGACGGGACGAGTCACCTCGCTCCCGCCCTCGCGGCTGCGGCGGCCCGGGCCGGCCCGATCGCGGTCGTCACGGACGGCGCCGTGTCCGACCTCGCCGATATCCCCGCCGATCTCCTCGGCCACGCGCGCGTCATCGTGCTGCCCCGCGCCCCGTTCTTCGACGCGTTCGTCGCCGCCGTCGACGGGCCGCGGCACGTGGGCGCGCGCGATACGATTCGCTTGAAGGTGAGCTATGGCGTGGCGGGCCCGCGCGGCGGCAGCGCCGCGCCGCGCACGGCGACCCTTCGCGTCGCGAGCGACGGCCACCGCCTCAGTACCCAGCGCGTTTCGCTCCCCGACTCGGGCGTCGTGGCGACCGATGTTCTCCTCCCCGCGACCCAGCTCCCTCGCTCGGGGTGGACGGCCCTCGACGTGCGCCTCGATGGGGTCGCCGACGCCGAGCCCAAAGACGACGGTCGCGTGTTCGTGCTCCAGGTGAACCCCGCCCCCTCCGTCGTGCTGCTCGCCTCCCCGCCCGATTGGGACACCCGGTTCCTCGCCCGCACGCTTGCCGACGTGGCGCGCGTACCGGTGCGGACCCTCGTCGCCGCGGACCCGCAAGCGCGGAGCTGGCGCGATGCGGCCACTCTGAAGGCGGTCCCGGCGGGCGAGGTCCAGCACGCCGCTCAGCACGCGGCCCTCGTGGTTGAAGCCGGCGACCCGGCCAGGTTCGCCGGCTTCGCCCCCAAGGGCGCCGTGCTCCTCTGGCCCCTCGCCCGGCGCCAGGAGGGGGACTGGTACCCGCAACCCACGGGTGCCTCGCCCCTCGCCGCGGAGCTCATAGGGGTGGAGTGGGACTCGCTGCCCCCCCTTACCTGGGTCGCCGACCTCGCGACCCCGTCCCCGACGGACAGCGCGACGAGCGTCGCGCTCACGGCTCGACGGGCGAAGCGCGGGCCCCCGCGCCCGGTCGTGGTGCTCGTCGAGCGCCCGGACGCGCCGCGCCGCGCCGTGCTCGCAGGGGGAGGGCTGTACCGCTGGGCGTTCCGGGGCGGGGCGAGCACGGAAGCCTATCGGGCGCTCATTGC
>DATLKW010000043.1:0-5500 GCA_035538175.1 Gemmatimonadales bacterium
CGCCGAGTCCAGCGGCAGCCAGCTGGAGTCTCATACGGTCCTCCCTTCCAGTCCTCGAGCGCGCGAACGCGCGCGACGTTTCTCTTGCAACGTCAGGCACACCACCGGGATACGGCAACCGACGGGTTCGATCGCGGGCGCCGATCGGCCGGCTTAACGCGTCCGGGGAGGCTGGAGCAGCACTCGCAGCCGACCACGCGCCGCAGACACCGCAGGCGCCGTCGCCCAGAACGCGTCGATCGCCCGGCGCTCTAGCTGCGACAAGTGCCACGACATCGGCCCGCCGCTCGGCAACTCGAACGTGACGGTGTCAACCGCGATGCCGCGCGCCGCCCACGACTCCCGCAGCAGGGCCACCTCAAGGTCGTTACGGGTGCGCTGCGCCTGCTCACGGACATTCAGCATCGTCACTTCGGGCCCGAAGGCGTCGTAGAACCAGCCGCTCCCCGTCGCGGCCGCAGGGTGTTGGCCCGGGGCCAGCCGGATCTGCACGAGCACCACATGGGAACGGCGCCGACCGCTCACTGGGTCCGTTCGTGCGTAGGCGGGCAACACCGCCCGCAGGAATTCGATCGCCGACATCACGCCGTAGTTGTCGTAGTACCCGCCGTCCGCAAGGTGATACGCCAGCGGGTCGGGCGCGACCCCTGGTTCGATGCGGGCGAGCGGCGTCACGAACGGAAACGTCGCCGAGAGCCGAGCCGCCGTGAGTACCGAGATGTCGCGGCCGGGATAGAGCTCGAGGAAGCTCGGGGGTCCCACCGTCTCCGAGGGCGCGGGTGCGAGGGGCGTGAGCACGAACCGCTCCCCCGTCTCCGTGACCGTCGCGTTGAAGACCTGCGCCGGGCGCACGCCCGCCGCCACATCGCGGCGCCACTCGGCGAGCGTGGCTTGTGGCCCGGACTCCAACTCCCACGACCGCTCGAGTGCCCACCCGCGGTCGAGCGAGCGGTCGCGCAAGAGGGGCGGGAGGACGGCGCGCCAGAAGTCCGGATACAGGAGCCCCCACACCGTTTCTTCGAGACTCGACGTCCCGGCGGCGCAGAGGATCCCGCCGAGCTCCCACTGCGGCGGAGGTCGACCGTCCGCATACCGGGCGACGAAGCGCATCGCGCCGACGCCGCCCCCGGACACGCTGCTCACGAGGGCTACCGCACCTCCGAAGCGCGCGCCAAGCCCCGAGTCCTGCTCGAGCCCCGTCAGCACTCGTGCGGTCCATCGGGACGCCGCGATTCCCCCGCCGCTCGCCGCCACCACGACCATCGCCGGGAAGCTGTCCGTCCGGTGCCGGCGATTCCATTCCCGGAACACCCCCTCCGCCGATGGCGCAGGCACGGCTGACCCCAAGGCGAGCGTCCGGTAGTAGTGATCGGTGTTCGCGTAGCGATACATCAGGAAGGACCCGCCGACGGTGATGAGCGTGAGCGGCACGCGATACAGATCGAAGAAAAACGCCAGCCCGCTCAACAGGAGGCTCACGAGGACGAGGAGCAGTAGGACGAGGGCGAGTGAGGGAACAACCCACGCAAGGCGCTGACCGGGAGCGACCAACCAGAACCCGCTTGCATACACGGCGCCGAACAGGATCAGGAGCAGTAGCGCGCGCGCGTGGTGGATGGCGATGTCGGGTGAGTCCAGGTAGCCCTGGAAGGTCCGGCCGTGCCCCGGCCCTGTGGCCGACGCGTCCGTCAGCCGGTAGCGATCGGTCCATCGCCCGACCCGGGGCTGAGCCTGCACGTAGAGGTAACTCGCCCCGAACCCGATCAGCCACCGCAGCAGCAGTGCGATTCCGGCCCCTACCACCCCGACCGAGAGCGCTCCGCCGAAGGTTGGAGAGCGCCACGCCGCCACGATCATGAGCGGCGCCGCAAAGAGGCACACACACACGAGCGTCCGCAGCCGCGCGAGCGGCGGGGTCGCACCTTGGGCGAGCCGGAAGACCCACGCCAGGAAGCCGTGCGGGATCGCGCCAGCTCTGAAGAAGGGAAGCTTGAACCGCTGCGGCACCGTGGCGAGCAGCAGGTCCACCATGAACATCACCGCTAACGCCGCGAGCGTCGCCACTCCGCCGACGACGGCGAAGCCGACGTCGGAGAGCTCGAGCAGATTCGCCATGAAGGGCCTCGCGGGGCCCAACGCAATCAACGGGAATGTGAGGAGCAGCCCGCCGAGGGCGAGGGGAAAGCGGCAAAAGAAGAGATACTGCAGCACGTACGCCCGGCGCTGAGCGATGAGCACCGCCACGACGACTGCCAGGACGAGGGCGGCGAGGATCAGTTTCACGGTGGCTCGCGGTGCGGTTGAGCGGTCGAGGCGTCCCCGGCGGAGCGGACATGCCTCAGCTCGGGCCGGCTCAGACGGCCGCCCGGCCGCGTACCGCGTTCAGGCGTCCGTATCTCGTCCCCACGAGGCGATGCCGCATCCGCCCTCGGGCCTCGCGCTCGATCACCCGTCCGTCGCGCCAACGGGGTACCCTCCCGCAGTGGAAGGAAATGTAGCGATTGCCAGGAGCGGTACCGTCCGGCGCTTCCTGAGTGCCAACGGCATCCGAGTGCGGCGCGGTTCCAGCACGGCGCGGAGGCTCGAGCGAGCTTCAAGACCGCTATCTTCTGGTTACTCATGCGACGCTATGCGGCGCTACTCCGGGGCGTGAGTCCCATGAACGCGAAGATGGCGGAGCTGAAGAGGGCCTTCGAGGGCGCGGGCTTCACGGACGTGAAGACGGTGCTTGCGAGCGGGAACGTCGTGTTCACGGCCCCGGCGACACCGGCGCCGTCGCTTGAGCGCGCGGCGGAGGCTGCGATGCAGAAGCTCCTCGGACGCACGTTTCTCACCATCGTGCGTCCGATCGACACGCTTCGCGAGATCATCGCGTCCGATCCCTACCGCATTCACCGCCTCAAGCCGGGCACGAAACGCGTCGTCACGTTTCTCCGCAGCAGGGTCGCCGCGAAGTTGACCCTGCCCATCGAACGTGAAGGCGCGCGCATCCTCGCCGTGAAAGGCAGTAATGTCTTCAGCGCCTACGTGCGCACCCCCAAAGGCCCGGTCTTCATGACCCTCCTCCAGCAAACGTTCGGTAAGGAGCAGACAACGCGTACTTGGGAAACCGTCACGAAGCTGTGCCGGTGAACAGTGCGGGCTCGTGCGTGCTTGACAGGCGAGTCGAGGATGGACCGGACCGTCAGGCCGACACCGTTCGGTGGTCCCGCCCGCCGTGCGCGGGCCGCGTCAGGCAACTATCCGGACCCGGTAGGGCTTTTTGAGATATGAGCACCCCGCGCGACGCCGGGCCCCCCACCCAGTCGGGTCCACACCCCGACCTCGCGAGCTCTCGCATCATCCGCGGCTATCTCGCCATCACGTTCCTCTTCAACCTCGCGATGTCCTTGATCTGGGGCATCGACACGTTGTTCAAGATGGGCGCCGGTCTCGACATCCGGCAGGTGCTCTTGACCAACGCGGCGTTTACCGTCGGGTCGCTCGTCTTTCAGATCCCGACGGGGGTGGTAGCCGATACGCTCGGTCGGCGCACGTCGCTCATGTTGTGCCTCGCGACGCTGTTCGTCTCGACGCTCCTCTACGTGGGGATCGCGTGGCGCGGCGGCGGGTTCCGAGCGTTCCTGTGGGCCTCGGTGCTGCTCGGGCTCGGCTACACGTTTTACACAGGGGCCGTCGACGCCTGGCTGGTCGACGCGCTCAAGGCGACGGGTTACAGGGAGCCGCTCGACCGGGTGTTCGCTCGGGGCCACATGAGCTTTGGAGCGGGGATGCTGGTCGGGACGATCGGCGGCGGCCTGCTCGGCCAGATCCATCTCTACTTGCCCTACCTCGTGCGCGCTGCGCTCGTGGTGCCCCTGTTCGCGCTCGCCTGGTTCGCGATGCCGGAGATCGGCTACACTCCCCCGCCCCTCAACCTGCGGCGTGTGCCCGCCGAGATGCATCGCGTGTTCGTCCGGGGCACCGCGTTTGCGCTGCGCCACCCAGTGCTCCGGCCCGTCATGGCCGCATCGCTCGTGTCGGGGAGCTTCCTGATCTTCGGCTTTTACAGTTGGCAGCGCTACTTCCTCGACCTGCTCGGCCGCAATCTCGTATGGGTGGACGGCGTGATCAGCTCGCTCGTGGGGCTTAGTCTCATCGCCGGCAACGCGCTCGTCGGACCCCTGACGCGCTTCGTGCCGAGCCGGTCCAAACTGCTCATGCTGGCCGTCGCCGTCCAAGCCGCGACCGCCGTGGCGTGCGGCCTTGGCCGCAACCTCTCGCATCCGTTGGCCTTCTATGTCGTGGTGGCACTCTACCTCGTGTTCGGCACCGCGGTGGGCGTCACCCTTCCCGTCAAGCAGGCGTATCTCAACGACTACGTTCCGTCGGCCGAGCGTGCGACCATCCTCTCCTTGGACTCGATGTTTGGCGACACCGGCGGCGCTGTGGGACAGGCCGGGTGGGGAGCACTCGCGGCCAACCGCTCAATTGGGGAGGCGTGGACCTATTCGGGGGCGACGCTCTTGCTCGGGATCCCTTTCTATTGGCTTGCGCAACGGGCCGGGTCCACCAATCCCGCAGGAGAAGAGGTCGCCTAGTAACTCAACAACCCGTGGAACAGGTCACGCGGTCTCGCGCGGGGGGCGCGCGTCCACCCCTACTTGATCGGCACCCGAATTCGGGGATTTCCCGGACCGATCCCTCACAACGGGCTGCTCGATCGAGCACTGTGTAGTGTCGACTAGTGCGCTAAGATTGCCACGAAGCGTTCAAGACTCCCCTTCACTGACCCTGTCAGTGGATGCGGTCCCCCCGGGGCAACCGGGTCGTTCTCGCTCCTGCGGAGGAGTAGATGGCCAGGTATCACCTCGCCCAAGTCAATATCGGTCGGATCAAGGCTCCCCTCGACGACTCCGTCATGGCGGGGTTCGTGGCCCGGCTGGATGAGATCAACGCGCTCGCCGATGGCAGTCCGGGATTCGTGTGGCGTCTCCAGACAGACGCGGGCAACGCCACCTATTTTCGGCCCTACGCGGACGATCGCGTGTTGATGAACATGTCCCTCTGGGAGACAGTCGAGGCGTTGCGGCACTTCGTCTACCGCACGGCGCACGTGGAGGTGCTGCGGCAGCGGCAGCAGTGGTTTGAGACGTTTCGCTCGGCCTATACGGCCCTCTGGTGGGTACCCGTGGGTCACCTCCCCAGCATCGACGAAGCGAGGAAGCGCTTGGCACACCTCGACGCGCACGGGCCGACGGAGTTCGCCTTCACGTTCAGGGAAGTATTCCCACCGAGCGATGCGTTCCAGCGGGCGATCGACTGGTCATCCTTTGAGCCCTGTCCGGCGGCGTAGCACGAGTCTCGAGCGCTACTCAGCGAAGGTCCGACGAGGCCCTCGACCGCCCATTGCAAGCGCCGCTATTTGGGTGCGCCGGCGGCTGCATCCGCTTGTCGCAGCAGCTCGACGAAGCTTCCAAGCTCGGAGATACCGAGGTCTGAGACCACCCAGTAGGCGTAG
>DATLKW010000044.1:0-1604 GCA_035538175.1 Gemmatimonadales bacterium
GTTGATGGGACTGAATGAAGCGCCCACGGCCGCCGCCCCGAGACTCACCGCCACGGCCACCTCGCGCCGATACCCGAGGCGGCGCGCGAGCAACAGCGTCACCGGCACGAGCGCGATGATCTCTTCCTTCATATTGTCGAAGGCGCCGCCTAGCGCGAAGGCGACCGAGGCCACGGGAATCACGAGGCCTTCCGACCGGCCGAACCGGCCGACCAGCCAATCCACTGCCGCGCGGAGCGCCCCGGTTTCGTCCACGACAGTGAACGCCCCGCCGATGAGGAAGACGAAGAAAATCACGGCCCCCGCATCGACCATCCCGCGCGGGATCGCCACGAGGGCCTGAAACGCCCCCACCGGCTGCGGGGCCACGGCGTGGTAGGTGCCCGCGACCACCACCCGCCGGCCAGTCACGGGATCGTCCCGTCGGTCGTACTGCCCGGGGGGGAGGATATGGCTCGCCAGCGCCGCGATCAGGACACCGCCCACGAGCAGCGTGAGCGGGTGCGGAAACCTCACGGCCGGGGACTGCGGCGCCCGCCGATCAGCGCCACACCGAGAGCAACACGCCCATGATCATGAGGTAGGCGAGCTGATAGCCGGCGTCGATGACCCACGCGGCGATCGGTTTGTCCGAGAACATATTCGCCGTGAGCCCGATCGTCGCGGCAAATCCGAGCCACGCGAGGAAGCCGAGCCAGAGCCCCTGCGCGAACGTGGTCGAGTTTGTGTAGGAGGCGAGGAGGGCCACGACGTACGCCATCACGACGTAGCAGACGACGGACACGAGGTAGGCGCGGGTCATACCCCGCATACCCCGCTTCTTGAATTCCTCGAGCTTCTCCGCGGTGTACCCTTGCGCCTGCATCCATTGGCGCGCGAACAGGACTGGCGAGTACCAAAACGCACCGAGCACGAAGGTGAGGGCCGCGGCGACGAGGACGGCGAGGATATTCACATTGGCGGTCGGCATCGGACTCCCTCGCTCAAGGGGCATGCGGCGCGATCGCAGAGAGACGCGCCGGCGAAGAGAAGGATGGTGTCTGGCTAGCGCAAACTAGTTCGCGGGCCGTTGGACACTCACCTAGGGTGAACTGCGGCGGGATCGGAACGCCCCGTGCGCGATCGGGGCGCCGCCCTCCGCTGGGCGCATCTCGAAGGTGCCGTTCAGGGAGTCGCCCCGGAGCTTGCCGGTCGTGGTCGTCACGACCAGGCGGTGCACCGTCGGGCTTTGGTACGGCCCGATTTCGTTGACGAGGGCGGTGTCGGTCACCTGGCGCCCCCGAACCGGGATTGGCGGCCCGGCGACGGTGGTGAACGTGAGCGTGCCACGGAGCGTACCGTCCGGTGCCACGCTCGCCACGAGCCGAAAGGGTGTCCCGGTGTCGGCCTCGCGGCTGTAGGACCGACCTTCGAACGTCCCGGCGTACTTCTGGGCGGGGCTCGCGGGCGCGTGCCGGTTGTCGCCTGGGGCGCAAGCGGCGACGACCAGGGCCGCGCACAGCCAATCGTGCCGCATGGGGTCACCTTTCGAGGGGCCGGGCGAGGTGGAGTATGGCGGCTCACCGGAGCAGGCACAAGGAAGCGTGTCGGCATGAGCGAGATGC
>DATLKW010000045.1:0-4944 GCA_035538175.1 Gemmatimonadales bacterium
TCGGGGGCGCGCACCACCGCCACGTCGTACCCTGCGCGGGCCGTCGGCCCGACGGAGCTCGCGAAGATCCAGCCTTCGAGCGTCACCCCCTGCCACTCGTCTTGGGATGCCCCGCCCGCGACGATCGCGCCGCGGGCGAGTCGCGCCAAGCGCTTGCCTCCCGCCTCCTGGTAGAACCATGCGCCGTCGGTGGTGATGCGGTAGCGCGATTGTGGGGCGAGCGGCCGGGGTACTGCGAGGCACCAGACAACTGGAAGGGCGCAGAGGGCCCGGCTAGATTGCACGCCTCCAATATGACAAAGAGGCATGGGCCGCGCACCCCAGTCGTCCTCGTCGTGCTCGACGGCTGGGGCTTTCGTCCGGGTCGCGATGGCAACGCGGTGGAGCTCGGCGACACGCCGGTCTGGCATCGCCTCTGGGGCAAGGCGCCCCGCACCCTGCTCGCCGCCTCAGGGCGTGCCGTCGGCCTTCCCGAAGGCCAGATCGGCAACAGTGAGGTTGGTCACCTGAACCTCGGGGCGGGCCGCGTCGTGCCGCAGGACATCGTGCGGATCTCTCAGGCGATCGAGACGGGGGAATTCTTCCGGCTGCCGCCGCTCGTCGAGCTCTGCACCAAGCTCAAACGACGGGGGGGGACGCTGCATCTCCTCGGGCTCGTCGGCACCGGTGGCGTCCACGCCCTCGACCGTCATCTCGTCGCAGCCGCTTCCCTCGGCCACCGCTACGAGCTGCCGGTCGCGATCCACGCTTGGCTCGACGGTCGCGACACACCTCCCCAATCGGCGCTCCGGTTCATCCGCGAGCTCCTGGGCGAGCTGGCGCCGTCGGGCGGGCGCGCCGCCGTCGCCACGGTGGTTGGGCGCTATTACGCGATGGATCGCGACAAACGGTGGGAGCGTACCAAGATCGCCTACGACGCGATGGTGCACGACGTCGGGACCCCTGCTCCCGATCCCCTGAGCGCCATCCGCGCCGCCTACGAGGCCGGCGAGACCGACGAGTTTGTAAAGCCGCGCGTGATCACCGGTACGCCCCGGATCCGCTCGGGCGACGGCGTGTTCTGCTTCAACTTCCGGGCCGATCGGATGCGTCAAATCGTGCGGGCGCTCGCCGTCGACGGATTCGACGGCTTCGACACCGGGACACGGCCGACCGTCGACCTCGTCACCATGACGCAGTACGACGCGACGTTCCGGTTCCCGATGGCCTTCGGACCGATCGTGCTGTCGGAGATCGTCGCGCAGGTGTTGTCCGAGCGTGGTAAGACCATGTTTCGTACCGCGGAGACGGAGAAGTACGCGCACGTGACCTATTTCTTCAACGGCGGGGTCGAGACCCCCTACCCCGGCGAGGAGCGGCTGCTCGTCCCCTCGCAAAAGGTGGCAACCTACGACTTGATGCCCGAAATGAGCGCCCCTGCCGTCACCGACGTGCTCTGCAAGGCCATCGAGGCGGGCGAGCACGACTTTATCCTTTGCAACTACGCGAACGGCGACATGGTTGGTCACTCGGGTGTGCTGCGCGCGGCGGTGGCGGCGGTGGAGACGGTGGATCGCTGCCTCGAGCGGGTCGTGCAGAGCGCCGACCGCCGCGGGGCGACTCTCCTCATTACGGCCGACCACGGCAACTGCGAGCTGATGATCGATCCCCAGACCGACGGCCCGCACACCGCGCACACGACCAATCCCGTTCCCTGCGTCATCGTGGGAGACGACGTGCGGGGGCCGCTCCGCCATGGTGGAGCGCTGTGCGACGTCGGCCCGACACTCCTCCGGATGCTCGACATCGAACCGCCGCCCGACATGACGGGGCGGGACTTGCGAGGGACCGACTGATGCACGGATCGGCATACCGACGGCGCGGGACGCGCGTAGGACGGTGGCGCTCGCGGCGCGTGGGAATCGGGGCGGCGGTGCTCCTGTTCATCGAGCTCGGGATGCGTCCGTGCGCCGCGCAGGTGGGCTACGACCCCACGCGCTCGCCCTACCACGACATCCCGCGGGGTGCCGTGTGGGCGGTAAGCGGCGGACATCTCGGTGGCAGCCGGGGGGACGTGGGGGTCGGCCCTGCGTCCGGCGTCACGGGCGGCGTGCGGTGGGAGCCGTCGTTCGGTGCGGTCGGGGCCTCGCTCGGGCTCGCCTACGCGGGCACCACGCGGTTTGTCGTCAATCCCACCGACTCCGTCGCGAGACGGGTGAGCGGGCCCTTCAACAACCGGGTGTTGCTGGCGGACGCGGGGCTCCAGCTCGTGTTGACGGGTCGCAAGACGTGGCGCCGGCTCGCGCCGTTCGTCGGCGCCGCCGTTGGCATCGCGGTCGCGCCCAACCTCGCGCGCGACTCGAGCGGGTACACCTTTGGGACCAAGCTCACCCTCGCTCCCAACGCCGGTGTGCGCTGGTACCCGGCCCGACGTGTCTCGGTGCGCGGCGACGTCCGTCTCGTGTTCTGGCGGCTGCGCTACCCGCTGTCGTACAAGAACCCGGGACCCGACGGGAGCCGCGTGTTGGACCCAGCCGCGCCGCTCGATCAGTGGACGGCGCACCCGTGGATCACGATCGGCTTGGGATGGATTTTCTAGCGGACGGATTCCGGCGCGCTCTCGCGCTGCTTGTCTCGGGTGACGCCGAGGTGTACGGGATCGCGCTTTTGACACTCCGGATCGGCGTCCTCGCGACCGCAATCGCCTGCGGGGTCGGGCTCCCCCTGGGCTTCATCCTCGCCACCAAGGCGTTTTGGGGTCGGCGCGCGGCCCTCACCGTTGTGAACACCGCCCTTGCCTTTCCGACGGTCGTCCTCGGCTTGTTGCTGTACGGTCTGCTGTCGCGGCGCGGGCCACTCGGGGGCTGGGGATGGCTGTACACCTGGCAGGCGATTGCGCTCGGCGACGTGCTCCTCGCCCTCCCCATCGCAGCGGCGCTCGCCGCCGCCGCCGTGCAGGGCGTGGACCCGCGCGTGCGGCGAACCGCCGAGACCCTCGGCGCGAGTCGCTGGCGAGCAGCGTGGACCGTGGCGCGGGAGGCGCGCTTTGCGCTCGCGGCGGTCGTCACGGCGGCATTCGGCCACGTCGTCGCCGAGATCGGGACCGCCATGACCGTGGGCGGGAACATCCGGGGCCAGACGCGCACGCTAACGACGGCCGTCGCGCTTTACACGAGCCAGGGGGACTTCGGCTTGGCGCTGGCGCTGGGCCTGATTCTCTTGCTGCTTGCCCTGCTCGTGAACGTCGGACTTCAGGCCCTGCAGGGACGGGGGGCGAGCGATGCTTGAGCTGGCGGGCGTGCGGCACGTCTACGGGGGCCGCGTGGTGCTCGATCTCGACCGGTTCGTCGTGGCGCGGGGGGCTCGCGTCGCGATTGTGGGGGCGAACGGCTCGGGCAAGAGCACGCTGCTGCGGCTGCTGGCGCTGCTCGAACGTCCGACGGAGGGCCAAGTGCTGTTCGAGGGAGCGGTGGTAACGGGCGTCGCCGCCGCCCGGCGCCGCATCACGCTCGTCGAGCAGCGCCCGATCCTCTTCGGCGGCACGGTGTTCGAGAATCTGGCGTTCGGCTTGCGGGTACGCGGAACGGGGCGCCCCGACGTGCAGCAACGGATCGACGCGGTCGCCGGACGGCTGGGAGTGACCTCGCTCCTCGAGCGCCGCCGGCACGAGCTGTCGGATGGCGAGGTGCAGCGCGTCGCCGTGGCGCGGGCCCTCGTCGTGGAGCCGGACCTGCTGCTGCTTGACGAGCCGGTGAGCTCGGCGGACCGCGCCGCCGCCCAGACGCTCTACCGCGCACTCGCGGAGGAGCAAGCCCGCCGGTCCCTAGCCATCTGCCTCGCCTCGCATCAGCTCGAGGACGCGTACCGGTGGGCGGATGACGTACGCGCGCTCGCTGAGGGCCGACTCTCCCCCGTCACCCCCGAAAACCTGTTTCGCGTCGAGCTCCCGGCGGCGAGCGGGGATCTGCGGCTCGTTTGTGTCGGCGCTATCGAGATCGTGGCGATGACCGACAAGACCGGGCCGGCGATCCTCGCGGTGCCGCCGACGGACATCTTTGTGAGCCGCGAGCCGCTCGCCTCCTCCGCCCGCAACGCCTTCTCGGGCCGAGTCACGGGGCTCGCCCGCCGCCGTCCCGGCGCCGTCCACGTCACGGCGGACGTGGGGGTGGAGCTGGTGGCCCTCGTCACCGAGGACGCGGTGCGCGACCTGGCGCTCGCGCCGGGGAGTCCGGTGGTGTTTTCCTTCAAAGCCAGCGCCGTACGCGTGTTCTGACGATGCCCATCAGCTATCTTACACGCATCGTTGAGTTTACGGCGACTCACCGCATCCGGCGCGCGGACTGGCCCGACGACCGCAACGCGCGCGAGTTCGGCCCAGCTGCCGTGGAGCACGGACATCGCTACCAATGCCGCGTCACCGTGAAGGGCGGGCTCGAGGCCCAGGCGGGCGGCGTCGTCCGGCTCGAGACCCTCGATCGCCTGCTCGCGGAGGAGATCACGACCCGGCTCGACGGCAAGAGCATCAACGCCACCCTCCCGGAATTCGCCGACGGCGCCCGGGTCGCGACCGGCGAGGCCCTGGCGGTGTACGTCTGGGAGCGGCTCGCGCCGCGGCTGCCCGCCGGCGTGACGCTGCACGCCGTGCGCATCCAGGAGGGCCCGCACATCTACTCTGAGTACTTCGGTGAAGCCTGAGCGTGGGTCGCGCCGCGGGCGGTTGCTCGCCGAATCGGTGGCGGTCGAGGAAGCTCCGCCGAGCTCGCCCCCGCGGTGGCGCGCGGCGGCCTCGTCTCCGTGGCGACGCCGAGCGTCCCGTCGAGGTTCACCCTCACCATGGCCCGGCGCGCTGGCCTCGTGCCCGTCGGGCACGCCCTGACCGGCACGCGCGCAGCGCCCCGAGGCATGACGGCCGAAGCTCTCGTGGCGTTGCTGCGCGACGCGAAGACGATCGCCGTCGTGGGGTTG
>DATLKW010000046.1:0-4122 GCA_035538175.1 Gemmatimonadales bacterium
CCCCGCGTGCCCCGGGTCCAGCCCAGGGCGCCGGACCCGGTCGTGATGAGCCCGGGCTGGGCGAGCCGCAGGGAGTCCACGTACACCCGGCGGTCGGCGAGGCGCAGGTGCGCGGCCCCCGAGTCGAGCGCCACGCCGGCGAGGACGGACGGCTCGAGCGTCGCCGTGAGATTGCCCACGGGGGCCACGCCGCTGTCGCCGACCACCCCGCCCCGCAGTGTGAAGCTCAAGCGCGACCTGGGGGTCCCCGCGAGCCAATAAGCGAGGTTGAGATCCCGGGCAGCGAGGTCCACGTCTCGAGCCCCGTAATGCGGGAGATCGAGCAGGAACACACCGTTCACTTGGACGTCGCCCCCGGGCGCGTGCAGGTCGGCGTGGGTCTCCAAGTCGCCGAGCGTGCCCGCAAGGCGCACCGGCCCCGCCGCGGCCCCGTGGAGTGGTAAATCGGGAAAGCTGGCCCGTAGTCCGTCGAAGGACAGTGAGTCCGCAGTCACGGTAGCGTAGATGCCGAGCCGGTCGCTCCGGGTGTCCAAGCGCACGGTGCCCGAGACGCGGCTCGCGGGCGCCGCGCCGTCTCGGTGCTCGAGCGTGCCCGTGAGCTGCGCGTTCTTGAGCGGCCCCGACAGGGTCCCGCTCGCGAGGAGCCGTCCGTGCAACCGAGCGGCCGGGACGAGCCGCTCGACAGTGCCCATCTCCACGTTCGCCGCCTCAACGACGAACGGCTGGAAGCGGATGCCCGCCGGACTCTTCAGGTTGATCTCGCCCTTCCCCCGAACGCGCGTTTCGGGCCAGCCCGTGACGAGCGAGTCGCGGAACGACCAGTCGGTTTCGAGCGCGAGGCCGACGAGCGGTCCGCTCGCGACGGTCCGGCCGCTCAGACGGCCGGCGAACGGCAGCGTATCGAGGAACGGTCGCACGAACTCGAGGTCGAAGGAGCGGGCGTCCAGGTCGAGGTCGCGAACCGCGACGAGCCCCGAGTCCGCGACGCTGAGCGCCGTGAGCCGACCGGCGAGCGTGCCTCCGCCGTAGCTCAACCGGAGGGGATCGAGCGCCACCTCGAGCACCCGGGCCCCGTGGGAGCGCACTCGCACGCCACCTGTGACGACGCCCGCGCCCGGCCTGCCGGCGAAGCGGTGATCGATGAAGGAGACGTCGCCAAGCGTCGCCGAGTCGGCGTGGAGCGTGAGCGCGTACAGGAGGGTACCATGGGGCCACCGCACGGCCCCCCGGGCGTCCGTGAGGGCCGAGTTGGGCAGCCGCACCCGCTTGAGCCGCACGTCCATCGAGTCGCCGATGATGTGGAGCCGCCCGACCGCGTCGGTGAGCCGTACCGGCGGATCCCTGCTCTCGACCGCGAGCTGCGACACGTCGATGACGATCCCCCGGTCGCGGGGCGAGGACACCTGGAGGACGCCAAGCCGCGTATCGAGGTGCTCGAAGCGGCGGACGCGGACGCGCCCATTGGGCCCCCCCGTCGCGATCTCTAGCGCTGTGTCGCCGGGCTCGGGATGGCGCGCCTGGAGCCGGAGCGTCACGCTGCCATCCCTGATGCGTACGTTGCGAAACAGGATGAGTGTCGGCGGCCCGTGCGGTCCTGTGTCGGGCCCGCCCAAGCGTAACAGCTCCTCGATGTTGAGGCGTCCGGTGGGATGCTGAACGATGTTGATCACGGGCTCACGGAGGTCGAACTGCAGCAGCACGACCCGCCCCGCTGCGAAATCGAAAGGGTTATAGCTCACGTCCGCGCGTGGCAGCCAGGCGACGAGCGTGGAGTCGGCGTCGAAGAGGCGGACCCGCGAGAGGGTGAGACCGGTGAGGAGCGAGCCGGTCACATCACCGATCTCGATCGTCCCTGTGAAGACCTGATGGAGCGCCCGCTCGGTCACGCGCGCGAGCAGGTTGCGTCCGGCCGCTGTCTCGACGAGCGACGAGACGGCCCCGAGCAAGCACGCGACTAGGCCGGCGAGGGTCCACAGCGCGACTGCAAGCGAGCGGCGGATCATTTAGAACGCCTGCCCCACGGCGAACTGCACTACGACCCGGCGCCAGAATCCCCGCGGCAAGGGGGGGCTTTCTGTCTGGCCAGTGGCCGTCAACGCCAGGTTCTTGTTCAGGAAGTACAGCGGGCCTGCCTCGGGCGGGTACCCATTGAACGCCGCATCGAGCCGCACCGGCCCAAGCGGCGTCACGAACCGCAGGCCCACGCCGGGCGTGACGCGCAGACCGCTGACCGTCGTGGTGGGGCTCCCCCGCTCCCACACTTGCCCCGCGTCGACGAACGCGCCCAATCGCAGCCGATCCGGGAAAATGGGGGCGGGCAAGCGGAGTTCGAGGTTCGCGGTGAACACCGTATTCCCGCCGGTCGGGGATGTCCGAATGTTCCCGTAGGTCGTATCGACCCCACGGACAATCATCGTATCGCTCACATACACGCGGGGGCCGAGTTCGTTGGGGGCATACCCCCGCACCGAGTTTGGACCGCCGGCGTAGAAGCGCTGGTCGGGCGGTACAAACCGTGTACTCTGGCCGAGTAGCGTGATGCTCTGCGGAAGGATCGTGCCGCCCCGGAGCCGCCACGCGAGGACCGTCCGGCGCGACAGGGAATAGTACTTCGAGATCTCGAGCTCCCCGCGGTTGAACTCATACAACGTGTCCGAGAGCACCAAGCGGGACGCATGTACCAGGGTCAGCTGGGTCAGACTCCCGGCTGACGGATCGAGCACCGAGTTCAGCCGACCGCGCACACCGGAGATCGTGACGGCCCCGAAGGAGCGCTTGTTCGCGAGGAACGCCTGATCGGTCTGGTTGCAGACCCGGAGGAACACACAGTAGTTGACCGGTTCGGCGGTCGTCCGCCCGAGCGAATAGCTGTAGCTCAGCGTTATCGGCACATCACGCCGAGCGTTGAACGTCACGCCTAGATTCGAGCCCACGGCCTGTCGCGTGTACGCCTTGAACTCGGAGCGGCGCTCGACGAACAGGGCGAGGCTCGCCGTGTGGCGCGGGGACAGAAACGCCGGCTGCCGGAGCGTCAGCGTGGCGCTGTAGTTGGTGGTGTCCGAGGTGGAGTCGTCCGCGAGAAAGCCGCACACGTTCTTTCGGAACCCCCAATTGGTTGGGGCCCCGACCCCGAGCTTCGACAAGCGCCCCGTCAGGTCCAAGGACCGCGCTCCGCCCCAGAAGTCATACGCTGTCCACCCGCTTTGGACCCGAAAGCAGTCGAGCGTGCCGTAGCCGCCCCCGAATCGAATCCCGTGGCGCGGGCCCTCGGCGACGCGCACCACGACCCGAACGCCCGAGTCACCCGGGGGCGGCTCTGCGCTGTCGGCGAGTACGACGCTCACCGTGCGAAACATCCCGAGGCCGTACAGGTCCCGCTGCGTCTGGTACAGCTGATCCTGACGAAACCAGTCCCCGGCCCTGACCGAGAGCATGCGGCGCACCGTGCCCGTATCCGCCTGGTCCTCGCCCGCGACCGCCACGTCCACGTGGCCCACGCGCATCCGCGGACCCGGGACCCCTTCGAGCGTCGCGACGGCGCGGAGTGCGGCCGCGTCGACGTCGTAGTTCCGCAGGACCGTGGCATAGGGGTAGCCGACGTTACGGAGCCGTCCCACGATCGTGTCGGCGGACGCCTGAAAGAGCGCCCGGTCGAACGGATCCCCCACCTGGAGCGGCAGGGCGCGGCGGAGCGCCGGGGCATCGAGGACGCTGTCCAGGCCGACGACGTCCAGTCGGGTCAGCCGCACCGGATCGCCCTCGTAGATCCGGAACGCCACGTACACGTCCGCCCTTTCCCGGCGCACCGTGGTATCGACCACGGCGTTCATGTAGCCACCCTGGCGGTAGAGCTGCAGCAACCGTACGACGTCGCGGCGGAACTCAAACTCGTTGAAGAACCGCTTTTCCCCGAGCCCGAGCCATCGCAAGAAGGGGCTAGTCGCAAAGGCACTCGAATTGGTGGTCGCGATCGCGGCGCTGAGCGTGTAGTCGTCAATGGCGTGATTGCCCTCGAAGGAAAGCCCGCGGACCACCCGCTGCGGCTCTTGCTGCGCGGAGAGGCGAGCCGCCGCGAGAACGGCGACAACGAGGACCGGAAGAAGCGCGCGCAATTGACGCGGT
>DATLKW010000047.1:0-2620 GCA_035538175.1 Gemmatimonadales bacterium
GCCGAAGGTTGGCGGGCACTCGCTCGCGTCCAAGACGCCCAGGCGGCCGGATGTGCCGGCCCCCACATAGATCAAGCGCCCGCCGCTGCGGAACGCCGCCACGACGAGGTCGATGGCCCGTGCCACGTCCGCTCGGACGGCGCGGACGGCGAGGGCGACCGTGGCGTCCTCCGCGTTGAGCAGATCGACGATCTCGAGGCTCGACGCGACGTCGATGCGCTCGGTGCGGGGGTTGCGTTGTTCGGTGAGCCGCGGGTCGCGGTAGGCGGGCGTCGGGCCGGTGGGGACGGTCATGAGGGGTATCGGATGGCCCCAAGTTAGACGTTGACCTTGACGGAACACAACAACCACGGACGGCCATCCCGACTACGACTTGCCACGCCAGCACTTAGACCGGGCACACCACACTCGTCTCCGCCGTGCTGGCCCGTAGTGGGGGACGCTCAGGGGGACGTCAGGAGGATGCTCGACGCGCCGAGCGAGTGCCGTCTCGGCCCGGCAGCGTCATGCGCTTCCCCTTCGCAGCGAGGTGCCGGCTGAGCTTCTGGATTGACTCGCCCACATCGGCCGCCGCTTACGCGCGAGGTTGGGGACGGCGGCCCGCCGGAAGTCGCGAAGCAGGCACCCCACGAGAGGCCGCACGCGAGGCTTTAGGGCTCGCTGCCGGGCCGAAATCCCGAGCGAAAATGTGGGGGCAAGAGCGCCGAGGTATTGCCCGCAGTCCAAAGACATGCAGCTTGTAAGGAAAGGCATCTAGCTTGTACGGAAGGCTTCCCGGCGGCCCGATACCTTTACCGGCGGCCCAACATCTTTACTTGCGCACTCCGTCCCGTGGGCGTAGCGATGCGGCGCTTCCGATTCTTCGGGGCCTTCGGGCTCGCCGCCTTCGGCGGGCTCACGGCGGGCGGCTGTGGTCTCGGAGAGGTCTTCCGGCCCGCGGGGCTCAAGCAGGTTGTCCTCAGCTACGCCGGTGACACTGCCCTCAAGATCGGCCAGCGGGTGCCTGCCGTGGCGACCCTCCAAGCCGGCGGCATCCCGGTCTCGAACCCCACCTTGGTCTTCTCTTCCTCCGATACGACCGTTGTCGCCTTGACTCGTGACAGGGACACGCTCGTCGCGTGCAAAGTCGGCGGCGTGCAACTGACGATCCGCCTCCTCAGCTCGATGGTCACGGACTCCGTCCTGAGCACCCAGGATTCGATCCACGTGACGGGCGGAGGCTCGCCGCCACCAACCTGTCCGTGAACTGCTTCCGCTGCGGCGCTCCACTCCCGAACGCGGCGCGTTTCTGCGCGAGCTGTGGGACGCTGGTCGTGGACCCGCACGGCGCCACCGTGATGGTGGAAGCCGAGGATCCCGAGGCGCTGCTCCAGCGGACGCGCATGGTGCTGGCGGGCGAATACGACGTTGAGCGCGAGATCGCGCGTGGCGGGATGGGCGTGATTTTCAAGGCGACCGAGCTGGGGCTTCGGCGCTCGGTCGCCCTGAAGGTGTTGCCGCCCGAGCTCGGGCTCAGCGTCAAGACCGCCGAGCGGTTCAAGCGGGAAGGCCGCGTCGTGGCCGAGCTCGATCATCCGAACATCATCCCCGTATACCGCGTTGGCCAGCTGGGCGGAATCTTCTTCATCGCGATGAAGTTCATCGAAGGCCGCTCATTGGGCCTGATCGTCGACACCCAGGGAGCATTACCCGTGCCCGTAGCCCTACAGGTCCTGCGGGGCGCCACGCGCGCGCTCGCATACGCTCACGACCGGCACATCGTGCACCGCGATATCAAGGGGGGCAATATCCTGGTGGACCAGGACGGGCGGGTCATGATCTCCGACTTCGGTGTCGCGTTACGGTCGTCAGACGTGAACCTGACTGCCGACGGCACCGTGATTGGCACGCCGCCATTCATGAGTCCTGAGCAGTGTGCGGGCCGGCGGACCGGGCCGCAGAGCGATCAGTATTCCCTCGGCATCGTCGGCTTCCAGATGCTGACGGGATCGGTGCCCTTCCACGCCGACACGATCGCCGGCGTCATGCGGCACCACTTCTTCACGCCGCTGCCGGACATGCGCCGGGCCCGCGATGACGTGCCTGAAACCCTGATCGCTGTACTGAACCGAGCGCTCGAGAAGGATCCCGCGGCGCGCTTCCCGACCACGCGGGAGATGCTCGCCGCGCTCGAAGCCATCCCGTTTGCCGAAGCCGACCGCCGCGACAGCGAGCGGATTCTGCGCCGGTTAGTCCAGGGGACCCTGATCGCGAAGGTGCCGACACGCCCCCTCGCCCCACTCCCCGACGGCCCGACCGCGCCGCTCGCAGCGGCGGCGCCACGTCCTCGTCCAACACGCGTTCGGGCCGGTGTGGCGTTGGCCAGCGTGCTCCTGTTAGGCCTCGTCTTGGGCGTGATGCGCCTGACGGACCGCCGCAGTGTCGCGAGCGTCGACGCGACGTCGATCCGCGCGCCACTTCAAACTGCACCGACGCCCGCCCCGCCCCCGGCGACGGGCGCCAGGCAGCCGACGGCGCGGCCGCTCGGCGGCAAGCTCCGGCTGCTCACTAGTCCTCCGGACGCGGAGATCGCGATCGACGGCCACCGTGTCGGCGTGGGGAGCGCCTTCGACCTTCCGCT
>DATLKW010000048.1:0-4853 GCA_035538175.1 Gemmatimonadales bacterium
AATCCTCATCATCGGCAATATCGACTACGTCATCCGACCGATGGTGTCCCGCCGGTGGGCCCACATCCACCCCTTGGTCACGCTCATCGGAGCGCTGGTGGGAGTGCCGTATCTGGGGATCCTTGATCTCCTCATCGGACCCCTCGCGGTGTCGTACTTCTTTGAGCTGATCGCCATGTACCGGGAGGAGTACGTCACCTGAGCGCGGAGCGGGGGAGACTGGCAGGCACGAGGCCGAGCCGGCGTGGCTGGTCGTCAGGAGAGGTGGCGCAGAACTCCTTGCACGGGTTCCGCGCTCTAGGGCGTTCTGTGCTATCTTCCCCGCGCACAGCGCTTGCGACCCGGCCCAGACGCACCTGGGGCCCGAAGGCCGCGGGCCCTTACCGTCAGAGGAGCTCGTATATGCTGCGGATTCTCCAAGTCGCGCTGTTCGCCAGCGGGTTGACCGTCGTTGCCGCGCGGGTCGCTGTGGCCCAAGGTGCGCCAGCCGCTCCGGCCGCGCCTGCCGCACAGGGCGGCACCCACCTCAGTGAAGCGATCACGCATACCCAGGTAGCGATCAAGGAGGGCCAGGCGGGCCACGCCGACGGCGTCGCGAAGCACGCCCAGGTCGCGCTGGAGCACGCTGAGCTCGCTCAGAAGGAGAAGGCGAGCCCGCATACGGAGTTGGCCATCAAGAGCCTCAAGGATGCGGTCGAGCACGGCAAGCTCGGCCATGCCGACGTCGCCACGAAGGCCGCGCAGACGGCGCTCGAGCACCTGCAGGCGAAGTAAGCGAGCGGGCCTCCCGGCTCGTAGCGGTCGGGCCCGACCCACCCTCACCCTACCCCCTCCGGCCCCTCAGGGGGGGAGGGTTGAGCCGCGACCTAGCCACGAAACGTCGGCTCGGGAGTGTCCATGCATCACAATCCGGCTCGTGCCACGATGAGCGGTGCAGCCGCTCTCGTTGCGTTACTCCCCCTCTTCTTGCCCAGCGCGGCCGTCGCGCAGACCATCGGACCGCTCAAGCACACGCCCGAGCGCACTGGGCCCGAGATCACCGCCGCGGATCTGATGACCCGGCTGTACATCTTCGCCGACGACTCGATGCAGGGACGCGAGGCGGGGACGATCGGGAACGTCAAAGGGACCGACTACATCGCCGGCGAGATCAAACGGATGGGCCTCATTCCCGGAGGCGACTCGGGGACCTACTTCCAGACCGTGCCTTTGAAGACCCGCAGCTTCGACACGACCTCCACCCTGACGGTGGCTGGCGCACCGCTGACGGCGGTCACGGACTACCTCCCGGTCGCTCGACACTCGATCGACGCTGTGGCGGTGCCGATCGTGTTCGGAGGCGAGCTCAGCGACTCCTTGCACCGGATCGCCGAGGCCGAGGCGGCGGGCAAGTTGGTCGTGTTGAAGGTGACGGCTGGGATCACCCGCGTGCGCGCCCCGCCGGCGGTGGGGGGGGCGGTTGCGATCGCGCTGATCGGGCTCGAGAATCTGGCGCCCCAGGTCGTGGCATTCTTCTCGCGGCCGCAAAACTTCCTCGACGACCCCGCGGTAGCGCCGCCCGAGACCATGCCCGTGCTCCTCATCTCGAGCGCAGCGGCGGCCAAGATGTTCACGGCGCCCCTCGACCAACTCACGCCTGGCGCGACCGGCGGGACCGCGGGCCTGCATATCCACTACCGCGTCGAGCCGATCCCGTTCCCGGCGCGCAACGTGATCGGCATCATCCCGGGTAGGGATCCCGCGCTGCGTGGCGAGTACGTCGCGATCGGGGCGCATAACGATCACCTGGGGCGGAGCCGCGTCGCGTTGGACCACGACTCGGTGCGCATCTGGAACCACGTCGTGCGTCCCGAGGGCGCGGACGACGGCGATCGGCGCGCCACCCCGGCGCAGCAGGCTACGGTCGACTCGCTCCTCGCGGCGTTTCGCGCCAGCCATCCCGGCACGAAGCGGGCCGATTCAACCTACAACGGGGCCGATGACGATGGGTCGGGCTCGGTCGCGGCGCTTGAGGTCGCTGAGAAGATCGCGTCGCTCGCCGCCAAGCCAAAGCGCTCCATCCTGTTCGTGTGGCATACCGGCGAGGAGAAGGGGCTCCTCGGGTCGCGGTATTTCACCGACCACCCGACCCTCGCGCGCGATTCGATCGTCGCCCAGCTCAACATGGATATGGTCGGCCGCGGCGACGCGGATGACGAGGTCGGGCGCACGAAGGACGGCATCCCGATCCACGGGAGCCCGGGCTATCTCCAACTCGTCGGCTCGCGCCGCCTCTCGACCGAGCTCGGCGACTTAATCGAGCGCGTGAATCGCGAGGGTCGCCACGAGCTGACGCTCGACTATTCGATCGACGCCAACGGCCACCCGTCGAACATCTACTGTCGCAGCGACCACTACGAGTACGCGCGCTACGGCATCCCGATCACGTTCTTCACCACGGGCCTCCATTCGGACTACCACCAGCTCTCTGATGAGCCCGAGTACATCGACTACGGCCACATGGCGCGGGTCGTGCGCTTCGTCGAAGACGTCGCGGTCCACGTCGCCGACTTGGACCACCGCGTCGTGGTCGACCACCCCAAGCCGGACCCGCGCGGACCCTGCCGGCAGTAGCGTCCGTGCCGATCACTGGTCCAGGAACGTTGAGTGGCGGAAAGGAGCAGCACCATGCGGGTGATGGTATTGGTACCGGGGGACAAGCACTCCGAAGCCGGGAAGCTGCCGACCGAGGAGCTCATGGCTAAGATGTTGCAGTTCAATGAAGCGCTGGTGAAGGCGGGCGTGATGCTTGCGGGCGACGGTCTCAGGCCCACGTCCAGCGCCAAGCGAGTCAAGTTTTCTGGGAAGCAGCGGACCGTCACGGATGGGCCCTTCGCGGAGTCGAAGGAACTCATTGCGGGCTATTGGATTTGGCAGGTCAAGTCGATGGACGAGGCGGTCGAGTGGCTCAAGCGCGCGCCGTTCGACGGCGGTGTCGAGGTGACCATTCGCCCCGTGTACGAGGTTGACGATTTCGGCAAGGAGTTCACGCCGGAGCTGCTAGCGAGGGACGCGCGGTTGCGGGCCGAGGTCAAGCGGCAGGGCACATCGTAATGGGGGGAGGAGCCAGGCGGACGGATCTGGAGCGCGGCGTGCTGCGAGAGTCCGGTCAACGACAACGAGCATCTGGAACAGCCTTAGACTTGCTCGTGGAATCGCTGCGCCGCCGGGACAAGGAGGATCGATGACGCACCGCATCGCTTCCTTGAGACGAGCATCATGGGTGCGGGCAGCCTGCCCACTCGCCCTGGCGAGTGGGGTCGTCGCGTCGACCTGGGCGCAGCAGCTCCCTCGGGCGCCGGACTACGCGGTCGAGGCGTCCTGGCCTAGGGCGCTGCCGAATAACTGGTTGATTGGGCAGATCGGCGGGCTCGCCGTTGACAAGCGCGACCACATCTGGGTCTACCAACGCCCGCGGAGTTTGACCGACGATGAAAAGGGAGCCGTGCCCAACGCGCCCTTGCGCACGGCGCTGCGCTCACGCTGTTGCCGGCCGGGTCCGTCGGTGATGGAATTCGACGCGGACGGCAACCTGCTTCAGGCGTGGGGCGGGCCCGAAGACCCGGACAAGTGCGTCGCGCCGGCCTGCGGCTGGCCCGCCAGTGAGCACGCGATCTTCGTCGACGACGCTGATCACGTGTGGCTCGCCGGCAACGGTCCGACGGACCGGATGGTGCTGGAGTTCACGCGCGAAGGCAGGTTCGTGCGGATGATCGGGGGCTCCTTCGCCGGCCCCGCGGACAGCCGGTCCACGACTTCGGTCGGTCGGGCCGCCGGCATTTTCGTCGATGCGTCCAGGAACGAGGTGTACGTTGCGGATGGCTACCTCAACGGACGCGTAGTCAAGTTCACTGCCACCACGGGAGCGTTCATCACGGCGTGGGGCGCCTACGGCAACCCTCCCACCGAGCTCGGGGAGGCGGGGGAGGCAGCCGGTCGCAACGGGGTGTTGTCTCCCGAGCCCCCTGACCCCTTGAGCCGACACTTCAATCGCCCTGTGCACTGCGTGGTGGTCGCCCGCGATGGCCTGGTCTACGTGTGCGATCGTGCGAATAACCGCATTCAGATTTTCACCCGCGATGGAGGGTTCCGGGGCCAGTTCGTCTTCGATCCCGAGACGCGGGGGAACGGGGCGGTCTGGTCGATCGCCCTTTCGCCGGACAGCGCCCAGCGGTTGCTGATCTATGCCGATGGCGAGAACAACCTCATTCGTATCCTCAATCGTGCGTCCGGTGAGGTGCTTCGGACCTTCGGCAGTGCCGGGCGGAACGCGGGACAATTTCATTGGCTCCACCAGGTCGCCGTCGATTCGCACGGCAACCTCTACACGGGAGAGGTCGATACCGGGAAGCGGTTGCAGAAATTCGTGCCTCGTAAGTGACTGCGGGAGCGTGATCATGAGCGCGCGTTCGATCGTAACTCGTCGCGAATTCGTTCAGGCCGGTGCCGTCGCCGGGGCCGGGCTGGTGCTGGGATTCCGTCTTCCCGCCGGGGGCGCCGGCGCCTCCGTCGTGGGGTCGCCCTCGTCCTTCGCGCCCAACGCGTGGCTCCGGATCGACACCCACGGGATCGTCACCCTCACGATCGACAAGTCGGAGATGGGGCAGGGGTCACAGACCGGCCTCGCCGTGATCCTCGCCGAGGAGCTCGAGGCCGAGTGGTCGACGGTGCGGCTAGGGCCGGTGCCGGAAAATCCGGTCGCGTGGTCGCGCCGGATGCGTACAGGCGGCAGCAGCGCCATCCACAGCTCGTGGGAGTCGCTGCGGCGGGCGGGCGCCGCGGCGCGCGAGATGCTCATCAGCGCGGCCGCCGAG
>DATLKW010000049.1:0-7273 GCA_035538175.1 Gemmatimonadales bacterium
CGCTCGGGGCGGTAGGCGCGATGACCGGCGTAAGCCCGGCGAGCAGGAAGCTCTCAAGCAGCGCCGAGCGCACGGCCGTGATCTCGCCCACAAGCCCGAGCGGTGCCGCCGTGCGCTCGGCCGTGAGCAGGCCCCCGTCCACCCCGCACAGGCCTACGGCGTCGAGCCCCGCACTACGCAGGGCCGCGACGACCTGGCGGTTGATGGGGCCTCCGAGCACGAACTCCACGACCTCCGCGACCTCCGGCGTCGTGACGCGCAGGCCGTCGCGCTTCTCCACCGGGAGGCCGAGTCGCCGCGACAGCGCGCTCACGGCCCGGCCGCCGCCGTGCACCACAACCACCGGGTCGAGCCGAGCCACGCCCCGCGCGCAGGCAGCGAGCCAGTCGGGGCGGTCCAATTCGTTGCCCCCAAGCTTCACGACCCGGACGGTCAACACACGAGCCCTGCGGTCTCGGGCAACCCGAGCATCACGTTCATGTTCTGAATCGCCTGCCCCGCGGCGCCTTTGACCAAGTTGTCGATGGCGGCGATCACGGTGAGGCCTGGCCGGCGGACGTGAGCCACCGGCGCCACGCCGATCGCGACGCGATTGCGGTACACCACGTCCCGGAGCGACGGGAGGGCGCCGTGCAGCACCGTGACGCACGGCTCCGCGGCGTAGGCCTCCTCGTAGAGCCCCTCGGCGCCCGCCTGATCCAGGGCGCGCGTGAGGGGGACGTAGATCGTTTCGAGAATGCCCCGCTTCACGGGTAAGAGGTGCGGCGTGAAGACGACGTCTCCAGTGAAGCCGCTTTCGCGCGCCAGCGTCGCCTTGAGCTCGGGGAGGTGCCGGTGCTCGTTGCCCACGCCGTAGGCGCGGAAGTCTTCGGCGACCTCGCCGAAGAGGAGCTCGCGTTTGGGGGTCCGGCCGGCCCCGGTAACGCCGGAGGCGGCGTCAATGACCACCGCGCGCTCCGGATCGATGAGGCCCGCGACGGCGAGCGGCAAGAGCGCGAGCAGCGCCGCGGTCGGGTAGCAGCCGGGGTTGGCGACGAGTTCGGCCGCGGGCAGTTGGGGGCGCGTAACTTCGGTCAGGCCGTACACGGCTTCGGCGGAGAGACGGAAATCGGCGGAGAGATCGATCACCCGTTTCCCGACGGCGCGCGCCTCGCGCACGTAGCGCCCCGAGACGCCGTGGGGCAAGGCGGAGAGCACGATCTCGGCGCGCCCGAGCGGAGCGTCATCCACCGCGAGGAGCGTGACGCCCTCGAGCGTCTCTCCCGCGGCCGACTCCGCGGTGGCGAATGCGACCCGCGCCGCGGGGTGCCCGGCGACGAGCCGTAAGAGCTCCTGCCCCACGTACCCAGAGGCGCCGAGGACGCCCACCGGCACGGATGAATTAATATTCATTTTGGCGGAAAAATATGCATTGTGGCCGGGAAGCGCAAGGACGCCCGGCGGCTGGCGCGTCCGCGGCGTGGGGCGTACGCTTGGCGCCCGCACGCTCGTCGAGAGGACGGTCGGCATGCCCCAGTCCCGCAGGCGTTCCAGTCTCTGGCTCCTCACGCTCGGGCTCCCGCTGTCGGCGCAGACGCCGGCGCCCTCACCGCACGGAGCCGCGCCTCCGGCCGGCGAGCGGCCGGTGGCCGTCGCCGATCTGTTTCGGCTGCGCGACGTGAGCGATCCCGAGCTGTCCCCCGATGGCGCCTGGGTCGCGTACGTGGTGACGACGACCGATTCAGTCGACGACCGCCGCGTCAGCGCCGTGTGGATGACGAGCTGGGACGGCGCGCGCACCGTCCGTCTCACCCGCTCGAAGCAGGGTGAAAGCATGCCCCGGTTCAGTCCCGACGGGCGCTGGCTCGCGTTCCTGTCGAGCCGGGAGGACGAGCACGCGCAGCTCTGGCTGCTCGATCGCGCGGGAGGCGAAGGGCGCAAGCTCACAAGTCTTGGCGCCGACGTCGAGGACTACGTCTGGGCGCCGGATGGCAAGCATCTCGCCCTCGTGGTCCCGGACGCCGACACAGCAAAGCCCAAGACGCCGGCGCCGATCGTGATCGACCGGTTCCAGTTCAAGCAGGACGAGCACGGCTACCTTGGCGCGGTCCGCCGCCATCTCTATCTCGTGGACGTGGAGACGGGGAAGGCGGCGGTACTGACGCCCGGGCCGTACGACGAGCTGCTTCCCGCCTGGGCGCCCGACGGCCGCTCCCTGGCGTTCGTGAGCAAGCGGCGCCCCGATTTCGATCGCGACAACAACTGGGATCTCTACGTCACCGAGGCGGTGCCGGGCGCCGTGGCGCGCCAGCTCACCACCTTCGAGGGTCCCGACAACGATCCCGACACGGAGAGTCGCCCCGCCTGGAGCCCCGACGGGCGGGCGATCGCGTACCTCCAGGGCGGGCCCTTGAAGCTCATCTACTATGCCGTGCAGCAGCTCGCTGTGGTGCCCGCGGCGGGCGGCGCACCGCGGGTCCTGACCACCACGCTGGATCGCAACGTGACGAATCCCCGGTGGACGAAGGACGGGACCGCGCTCCTGTTTCAGTTGGAGGACGATCGCCGGGTGACGCTCGCCCGCACGCCGGTCACGGGCGGCGCGGTCGAGCGGCTGCTCCCCGGGGACCGCGTCGTCGCCAGCTTCACGACGACGCCCGACGGGCGGGTGGCGGCGACGATCTCCTCGCCGGACGCACCTGCCGAGGTGTACGCCGTCGAGGCCGGCGCCGCGCGCCCGCTGTCGCACGTGAACGATGCCTGGCGCGGCGAGGTGCGGGTCGCGCCCACCGCGCCGATCAGCTTCACGAGCCGGGACGGCACTCCGGTGAACGGGTTCGTCGTGACGCCGCCGGGGTATCGGCCGGGGACGCGCTTCCCGACGATCCTCCGCATCCACGGCGGCCCGGTGTCCCAGTTCCAGTACGACTTCAACCACCTGTTTCAAGTACTGGCGGCGCGCGGCTACCTCGTGGTGGTCGCGAACCCGCGTGGCAGCTCGGGGCGGGGCGAGCGCTACGCCACGGCCATCTACGCGGACTGGGGGAATCGCGACGCGCAGGACGTCCTCGCGGCGGTGGACTATGTCGTGGCCCGAGGGCTCGCCGATCCGGCGCGGCTCGGCGTGGGGGGCTGGAGCTACGGTGGCATCCTGACGAACTACGTCATCGCCCAAGACCACCGCTTCAAGGCGGCGGTGAGCGGCGCGTCGGCCTCGAATATCCTCGCCGGCTACGGCACGGATCAGTATGTCCGGGAATACGAGGCGGAGCTCGGGGTGCCGTGGCAGCACACCGACACTTGGCTCAAGCTGTCGCTCCCCTTCCTGCACGCCGACCGCATCGCGACGCCGACGTTATTCCTCTGCGGCGACCAGGACTTCAACGTGCCGCTCCTCAACTCGGAGCAGATGTATGAGGCACTCCGGAGTGTCGGGGTCGAGACGGAACTGGTGATCTATCCGGGCCAGCATCACGCGATCGGCAAGCCGAGCTACCTGCGCGACCGGCTCGAGCGCTACCTCGCCTGGTACGACCGGCACCTGAAGCCGTAGGGCGCCGGCAGGCTACTCCACCCGCTCGAGGCGGGGGTTGGGCCGGTGGCCGCGACCCACCTTGGCGACGGGTTTGCCCTCCACCCGCACGACGTCCGCGGTGAAGTCGAAGCGCCCCTGGAAGAGACTCGAGCCCACGCCGTACATGTCGACGGGGACGTCCTGCTCCTCGAACTGGCGGATCTTCTCGACCGTGAACCCGCCCGACACCACGATCCGCACCTTCCCGAACCCCTCCTGGTCGAGCGCCGTGCGCACGTTCCACACGAGCTGCGGGTTCACGCCGGTCGGCTTGAAGGTGCCCATCTGGGGAACCACGGAACGGTCGACGAGCGTCTCGGCGGTGTCGATCCGCACCCCGTAGAGCCGCTCCCCGAGCGCGCGCGCGACCTTCAGCGAGGTGCTGACGCAGTCGTTCTCGAAGTCGACGAGGGTGATGAGGCGCACGTTCGGGTCCATGTGGGCGGCGAATTTCTCCGAGGCCAGCACGGTGTCCCCTCCATACGCGGCGATGAGCGCGTGGGGAACGGTGCCGACCCCCTCGGAGCCCCACCACGACGCCTGAGCATCGGTCGAGACCCCGATGGCGCCGGCGATGTGGGCCGCGTAGCCGTCGCCGGTCTGCACCAGCCAGTGATCGTGCCGCGCGGGGAAAAACATGACCTGCTTGGGCTTCGCCGCTTCAACGACGCGCCGCGTGTTGGTCCCAACCTTCGTGCGCCGCGCCAGGACGCCGAGGTAGAGGGTCTCGAGGTGCGCGAACGCGTCGTACGGCCCTTCGATGAGGAGCACCGTCTCCCAGGGCTCGATCTTGTCCCCGTCGTACAGGGCCCAGACCTGGAGCTCGTCCCAGGTGAGGCTGCACAGTTTGAGGATCGCGATCGCCTCGTCGATCCCACCGAGGAAGGCGTGGGATTTGCCGAACACCTGCATCGTCACGCACGGACGGTAGCGGTCTTTGAGGAGCAGCTCGCGGGCGCGGACGAAGTATTTGTCGGAGTAATAGCCCTCCCGCATTCGCTCGACGGGGAGGTGGAAGATCGACGGATCGAGGCGCGGCTTCCGGAGCATCGCTGGATAATACCGAGCTTAGCGCACGGCGGGCCAGGCAAACGTGGCGACAAGCGTGTCGCCGCCCAGGAGTGCCACGCGGCGGGCCACGTTGTCGAGCCGGCCGCAGCGCACGCGGGCGGGACCCGCGGCGCCGGGCACGGCGAGGCGCAGGCACACCACGTCGGCGTCCGCCGCGAGCGCGCTGTCGCGACCGGTACGCGGCGGCTCCGCCCGTTCGAGCGCGATGTCGAAGTCGGAGCGCTCGCCCCCCAGAAAGAAGCTGACGCGTCGGCCCGGGGCCTCCGGGACGAGATCGACCGTGCGGAGGCTGCTCGCCGTGTCACCGCGCACCAGGCTCATCCGCACGGTCACCCGCTTCGGGGGGATCACCGCGCGCAGATCGAAGGCGATCGCGCTGTCGACGATGGTCACCTCCTCGCTGGCGCGCGTCTCGCCGGCCGCGAACACCCGCCCCACGATGATGTCCACCGACAGGGGCCGCCGATCGGGACCTCTCGCCCCCCGCGCGGGCCCCGGTCCGAACGAATAGAGCCGCGCGGTGCCCCCCCACGCGACGCGGGTCCAGCTCCGGTAGCTGTCTTCCTCCCACAGGGGCAGGCCGCGGGGCGAATGCCCGACTGCGCGCCGGGTGAAGAACAGGGCGGCGAGGTTCACCGTGTCGGGCTCGGGGAGCGTCCCGAGCAGGGCGTGGAGCTCGGCGTCGCCGGCGCGCAGGGAGAGCCGGAGGTTGGTCTCAGGCGGCCCGGCGACGACCCCGGTCGCGAGGAGTTGCGTGTCGGCGCGGGCCCCCGGCGTGGGGGGGACGCCGGCGGGACGCCCGGTTTGGAACACGCGTAACTGGTAGGTCACGCGGTAGTTCGGCGCCTGGGCGACGGCGACGAGCGCCGCCGCCGCGCCGAGGCTAGCGCGCCATGAGAACCGCACGCGTCTCCTCGAGCGCACCGCCGGGCCCTCCCCAGCGCGCATGTGCCACCCAGCCGCCCGCCACGCCGGCCGCGACGCCGAGGGCGGTGGCGAGGACGAGGACGCGCCCGCGCAGGCGCGGCCGCGGCACGGTCCGCGCGTGCGGCTCCCCGGCCGACCGGGCGAACGCCACCCGCATCTCAAGGTGGCTGACCCGCGCTTCGGCGCAGTGGCGACAGCCGGCGAGGTGGCGAGCGAGGGTGGCACGCTCGGGCAGGCTCAGCTCCCCGTCCAGCTCCAAGTCGATCAGACGGACCCAGTCCTCGTGCATCAGGGCAGCTCCTCCCGTATGCGGTAGCGCAGCACCCGCTGCTGCATCCAGCGGACCGCGAGGGCGTCCGCCAGCGATCGGAACACGCGGTTCCACATCCCGTACTTGGTCGCCCCGTACCGGCGGGGGCGATGCCGGACCGGGACCTCCCGCACGCTCCCCCCGTGGAGCCGGATGAGGGTGGGGAGGAAGCGGTGCATGCCGTTGAAGAGCGCGAGCTCGCGCAGCGCGTCCGCCCGGAACGCCTTGAGCGAGCACCCGGTGTCGCGGATCGTCTCGCGGTTCAAGCGGTTGCGGACGCGGTTGGCGATGCGGCTCTGCAGCCGCTTCCAGCCACTGTCCCGACGGTCCACGCGGTAGCCCACGACCGCCGTCGCGCCGCTCCGCGCCAGCTCGGTGACCAAGGCGGGGATGTCGGCGGGATCGTTCTGCAGGTCGGCGTCTAGCGTCACGACGACGCGCCCGCGTGCCGCGCGGAACCCCGCGGCGAGCGCTGCCGTCTGGCCCGAGCGAGCCGCCAAGGCCACGAGGTGCAGCTCGGGGTGGGCGCGTTTGAGGTCCTTGAGCACGTCGAGCGAGCCGTCGGTCGAGCCGTCGTCCACGGCGACGATTTCGTAGCGGCGCCCCGCGAGCGCGCCGGCAATCTCATCCACCAGGACAGGCAGGCTCTCGCGCTCATTGTAGACCGGCACGACGAGCGAGACGTCAACGGGCTCGGACATACTCGAGTTCGGGCGCGTCTGGGTAGCGGGCGGTGAGCTGGGCGATCAGCGCCTCGGCCTTGGCGGCGTCGTGCTGGTGCGTGCGGTAGATCTCGGCGAGGCGGATGCCGGCGATGATGACGCGGTGGGGTGGCGGCGCCGGGTCCGCGGCGACCAGGCGCTCGAGCATCCCGGTTTCCTGATCGATGGTGATGGCCGTGTCCGGCGGCGTCTCGCCCCCGCCGGTGAGCGCGCCGCCGAGCAGGCCGCCGAGCGATTGCAGGGACTCGAACACCGAGCCGAAGAAGCTCCACGCCGCCCACAATAGGAGCGCGAAGGCGGCGAGGTCCCAGACGATATGGCCGCTCGCCACCGACACGACGACGAGCAGCACGACCGCGACAGCGAGGGCGGCGCCGAGCGCGAAGCGGACCACGGTGCTCGGGCCGGGCGGGTCCAGGAGGTCCACGGTCGGAACGTTAGGGCGGCCCTCTGAGCCGAGCAAGTTGACAGGCCGGTGACGGTGGTACCAACGTACTCACGCCCTTCTCCGGTCCGGAGTCCCGTCGTGGCCGAATCGCTGTCGCGCCGCCGGTTTCTCACCACCGCCACCGTGGGTGTGGCGGCTGCGAGCGCGCGCGAGATCCCGTTTCCGATGCGGCCGCCGCGGCCCGTCGGGCCCGAGAGTCGCTGGGCAGCGAAGCCCGTGGTGATCTCGAGCGTGAACGGGCT
>DATLKW010000050.1:0-3929 GCA_035538175.1 Gemmatimonadales bacterium
AGCGCACGTTCCCCGCCTATCGCTTGGGTGACGACGTGGTCTGGGGCATGACGGAACGGATCCTGACGCCCTTCCTCGTGCTGGTGCGGTAGCCCTAGGTTCGCAGAATCCACATATTTGCTTGCCAGCATGTCATAATTAGGTTATCCTAACACTCCCCTTGAAGTTGTTGCGCGAACGCGTCGTAGGCCGGGAGCGAGGCCGCGCGGCGGCGCGCCTTTCCGGCAGGGAGAATCGGCATGCACGCCACGCTGCGGGACGCGACTCCACCGCTCACGCGCTCAGTCGAGGACTACTTGAAGGCGATCTACCATCTCTCGAGCCAGGGCGGGTTCGCCTCGACGAGCGAGATCGCTGCGATGCTCGACGTCGCCCCGCCCTCCGTGAGCGGGATGGTGAAGCGGCTCTCCGAGACCGGCTTGATCGAGCACGTGCCCTACCGCGGCGTCCAGCTCACGGCGCAGGGCCGTCGCGCGGCGCTCAAGATGATCCGCCGTCATCGCATCCTCGAGTTGTACCTCACCCAGCACTTGGGCTACGACTGGGGCGGTGTCCACGCCGAGGCCGAGCGCTTGGAGCACGCGGTGTCGGACGACCTGATCGAGCGGATGGCGAGCGGCCTCGGGCAGCCGCAATACGATCCGCACGGGGACCCGATTCCCACGGCCGCAGGCGAGATCGAGGAGACCGAGCTCGTGGCGCTCGCCGAGGCGCCGGTGGGGTCGAAGTTCGAGCTGCGGCAGGTCGGGACGCAGGATCCGGCGCGGCTGCGCTATCTCGCGGAGCAGGGACTCGTGCCCGGGGTGCTGCTCACGGTGAGCGAGCGCCAGCCCTTCAACGGGCCCACGACGATCGCGCTCGTGCCGTCGGGCGACCGGCGCGTAGTCGGCCGGGAGCTCGCCCTGGTGCTGTGGTGTCGGGAGATGCCGGTCGAGGGGTATGGCGCAACCGCTCGCTGAGCGCGAAACGGGGTGGCGGCGCCCGCGTCTCGCGCCGAGCCTCGTCGAAGCGTATCGCACCATTCCCGTCCCGACGGGCACGTGGTGGCGTCGAGCCCTCGCGTTCGCGGGGCCGGGCTATCTCGTGGCCGTGGGCTACATGGACCCGGGCAACTGGGCCACCGACTTGGCCGGGGGCTCGCGCTTCGGCTACACGCTACTCTCCGTCGTCCTGCTCTCGAACCTGATCGCCATTCTGTTGCAGGGGCTCGCGTCGAAGCTCGGCATCGTCACGGGGCGGGACTTGGCCCAGGCGTGCCGCGATCACTACGGACGGCCGACGGCGCTCTTCCTGTGGGTGATCTGCGAGCTCGCGATCGCCGCGTGTGACCTGGCGGAAGTCATCGGGTCGGCGATCGCGCTGAACCTGTTGTTCCGGATTCCACTCCCCTGGGGCATCGCGATCACGTCCCTGGACGTGCTGCTCGTGCTGGTGCTCCAGCACAAGGGCTTCCGCCTGCTCGAGGCGCTCGTGGTGGCGCTGATCGCGACGATCGCCGGGTGCTTCCTCCTCGAGATCCTGCTCGCCCGACCCGACGTCCACGCCCTCCTCGGCGGCTTCGCGCCCACCCCGTCGATCGTCACGGACCGTGAGCAGCTCTACATCGCGATCGGCATCCTCGGGGCCACGGTGATGCCGCACAATCTCTACCTGCATTCCTCAGTCGTGCAGACCCGTCGCTACGAGGAGACGCCGGCCGGCAAGCGCACGGCCGTGCGCTTCGCCTTCCTCGATTCCACGATCGCGCTCTCGCTCGCCCTCTTCATCAACGCCGCCATCCTCGTCGTCGCGGCGGCCACGTTCCACTCGCGGGGGCACCCCGAGGTCGCCGAGATCCAGCAGGCGCACCAGCTCCTGTCGCCGCTGCTCGGCGCGACCTGGGCGAGCGCGGTGTTCGCGCTCGCGCTCCTCGCGTCGGGCCAAAACTCGACCCTGACGGGCACGCTCGCGGGGCAGATCGTGATGGAGGGGTTCCTGAACATCCGCATCCGGCCCTGGCTGCGCCGACTCATCACCCGCCTCCTCGCGATTGTGCCCGCCGCGCTCACCGCTATCTTCTTCGGAGAGAGCGCGACGGCGCGGCTCCTCGTCTTGAGCCAGGTGATCCTCAGTCTGCAGCTGTCCTTCGCGGTGTTCCCGCTCGTCCGGTTCACGTCCGACCGGGCGAAGATGGGCGAGTTCACGAATCCCCTCTGGCTCCGATCGCTCGCTTACCTCGTGGCGTTCGCGATCGCCGCCTTCAACGCCTGGCTCCTCGTCGAGACATTCGCGAGCTGGGTGGCGTGATGTACACGCGGATCCTCGTCCCCTTGGACCACTCCCCCGCGGACGCCACGATCCTCGGCCACGTGCGCGAGCTGGCGCGGCGTTTCTCGTCGTCGCTCGTCCTGCTGCACGTGGCCGACGGCTGGGTGGCGCGCAACATCAAGGAACTCGTCCTGCGAGAGTCGGAGGAGATGCGGGACGATCGCGCCTACTTGGAAGGCCTGTGCCAGCGGCTCGCGGGCGAAGGCTTCGACGCCGACGCGGTGCTCGCGGCGGGCGACCCCGCGACCGAGATTGCCGCCGCCGCCGAGCGCGAGCGCTGCGACCTGATCGCCATGGCGACCCACGGCCACCGCCTGCTCGAGGACCTGGTGCGCGGCAGCACGGCCACCGCGCTGCGCCATCACACCAAAGTCCCGATCCTCATGGTGCGGGCCGACAAGCGCTGAGCGCGAGCGGCTCCGGGAGTGGGAGTGGCACGTGGGGGAGGGTGGGGGACTGGCTAACGCTTGCGAGAGCGAGACGCCGGTCGCGGCGCCTCAGGGCTCGCGCGCTTGCTCGAGCGAGCGCAGGAGGGCCCCGAGGCGTCGGTCCCGCGCGACGCGCAGCGCGTCGATCTTGCCCCGGTAGGCGCGCTCGACCTGGTGAGTCAGCGCCCGCTGCTGTTCGGGCTCCAGCCGCTGCCACGTGGCGAGGTCCCCCCACCACATCTCGAACGCAGCGAGCAGCTGCTGCAGGAACAGGGTGACGCCGCCTTCGCCTGCCGCGAGATGGTAGGTGAGATAGGGTCCTGCCGCCGCCCACCCCAGCGCTGGCCCGAGCGACACGGCACGATCCAATTCGTCCACGTCGATCACGCCGCTGAGGACAAGATCGATACACTGTCGCCACATCGCGGCCGCGAGGCGACCGACCACATACCCGGGGACCGCCTTCTTGAGCAGGATCGGCACGCGGCCGAGCTGGCGCAGGTAGTCCTGGGCGCGCGCCACGCTTGCCTGCGTCGTGCGGGGTCCGGGCACAAGCTCGACGAGCGGGATCAGCTCCGGCGGATTCAACGGATGAGCGACGAGCCCCCGGTCCTGCCGACGACAGCGGGCGAAGATGTCGCCGGGGAGGAGCCCTGAAGACGAGCTCGTCAGCAGCGTGTCGGGCGCCGCCACCTGCTCGACCGCGTCGAACAGGCGCTGCTTCGCGAGCAGGTCCTCGGAGATCGCCTCGATGACCCAATCCGCGTCCTGCACGGCCTGCAGGAGGCTTCGCGCCTGGGAGAATTCCAGGAGCCCCCGCTCCACGATGCCCTGCGTCGCGCGCTCGAGCACCACGAGGGCGCGCGCCCGGGTCGGCACCTGAGTCGCGGCGCGCTCCAAGCCGCTCGCGTTCTGGTCGAACACAGCCACCGGCCACCCGGCCGAGGCGCACAGGGCGGCCCACCCACACCCGATTTCCCCGGCGCCGATCACGGCGACCTTTCGCGGCAGTGTCGTCACACCGAGGCCTCAGCCGAGGCGATCGGGGGCGCGGTGGGACGCGCCGCCCACCGGAACACCCGCTCCGACAGGAGGCGCCGCACCGGTCCCACGTCGACGCGGGTGGCGACCCGGACGCGCGCGCCGTCCGGCGCGAGGCGCGTGTGCCCGCGGTGCTCTCCGTCCTCGAGATCG
>DATLKW010000051.1:0-9555 GCA_035538175.1 Gemmatimonadales bacterium
AGGCGGTGGAGGGCCGGGTAGAGGGTACCCTCCCCGACTGACAGCGCCGAGCCGGTCGCGCCTTCGATCCACTCCACCACCGCATAGCCGTGGCGGGGGCCCCAGGTCAGGGCTTTGAGTATCAGCAGGTCGAGGGTGCCGCGGGTCAGACTGACTGCGAGGTCTTCCATGAGGTGCCCCGTGGGGATCCGCCATCACGATACCAGCACTCCCATCGGCACGCAATGGGACGGACAGTAACCGGTTCCGCCCTCCGGCCCCCCTTCCAACTGCGTCCCGCCCTGGCACAGGTGAGTCGTGCGCTGTGCCTTGCATTATGCTGGCACCGGCAGCATAACGATGGCATGGCGAAGTCCATCACGATCCGCGACGTCCCGGACAAGACTCGGGACGAGTTGGCTGCTCGGGCCGCGGCCTCGGGGCGCTCGCTCCAGGAATACCTCCGCGCCCAGCTCATCGAGCTCGCGCTCCGCCCCGATCCGGCGGCGCTCCTCGCCCGCATCCGCGAGCGAAAGGTGCGCACGGGCAGCAGGCTCCCGAGGGACTGGATTCTTGCCAATCGGGACGCCGACCGGCGGTGACCCTCGTCGCCGACGCGTCGGTCGTTGTTGCCGCGCTGGTGGATAGCGGCCCGGAGGGCGCCTGGGCCGAGCGGATGCTGCGGAGCGATCACGTGGGCGCACCGCACCTCATGCCGGCGGAGGTCGCGAACCTCCTGCGCCGGGCGGTGTTCGCCGGCAAGATCTCGGAGGACACCGCTGCCCTCGCGCACGCGGACCTCGTCGCCATCCGGGTGGAGTTGTTCCCCTACGCGCCGTTTGCCGAGCGGGTGTGGGAGCTTCGGACCACCGTCACCGCCTACGATGCGTGGTACGTAGCCTTGGCCGAGACGCTGGAAGCCAGACTGGCCACGCTGGACGTGAAGCTCAGCCGTGCGCCGGGGCCTCGCTGCGCGTTCGCCGTCCCCTCCTGATCCTGGACGTTAGCAAGTCTTGGAGCCGTCGTCTCACGTTTGCCGCTTCACGTTGTCCGTCTTTCACACCTCAACGCCACCACTCGATCGACCCGCGCAGCTCGGCCCGCCGGCAGTAAGCTCGCAACCACGGCGACGGGGGACGCGGTGCCGACCGCCGCGATCACGGGCAGCAACACGGGGCAGAGCGAGCGCTGGCGTCATGGGCGTCCGGCGATCCTTCCCGCTCTTCGTCCGGTGGCCGTTCCTGCCTGACGCGAACCGGACGAAGCCTTCCTCCAAGTCAACGTCCTCCCGGCGCAGCCAGAGCGCCTCGCTTTCGTCACGCGCCCCGGTCTCCCCAAGCACCAGTAGAGGCTGCGCACCGGGTCGTCGCACTTTTCGAGAAGCCGCGCGTATTCGGCCTCCGAGAGAATCACCGGCTGGCGGGCGTCGTACTTCGGCACCTTGGTCTGCGCGACCGGATTTCCCTCTCGATATTCGCGCCGTTCGGCCATCGCGAAGAGCGTGTGTTAGCACCGCTCGGCCCTTCGCGACCGTCCGCTCGCTCACGGGGCCGGCGACCACGCGCGCTGCCCCGACCTCGTCGCTGGCAAATCGGTGGCCGCGGCGGCAGTGGGGCTAGCCAGGATCACATGTGCAGGAATCAGTTCGGTCTGGGGCCCACCCCTTGGCTGGCCGACATCGGCAGGGTGAGCCGGGCTTCACAGCCCCGACGATCGCGCCGGTTCGCGAGGGTGAGGGTTCCCCCATGCGCCTCAGCAATCTGGCGCGACAGCACGAGCCCGATGCCGGAGCCGTCTGCCTTCGTCGTGTAGAACGGCACGAACAGGTTTGCTGTATCAGCCAGGCCGGGGCCGTCGTCTCGCACCCACACCTCCAGGCGGCCGTTACGGGCCGTCCAGCCCAGCTCGACCTCGCCCCCGCTCTCGAGCGTGGCATCCACGGCATTCCGCACCAAGTTGATCAGCAGCTGGTCGAGCTGGCCGCCATCCGCCTGGATCGTGAGTTGCGGTCCGGGGCATACGGTTACCGCTCGGCGGGTCTCTAAGGTAGCCACGCGGCCCACCCACTCAGTCACGGGAACCCGCTCCAGTTGAGGATGTGGCAACCGCGCGAGCCGCGCATAGGCCGCCATCAGACGACTGAGCGACTCGGCCCGGTCCCCGATCACGTCTAAGCCCTTGTGAAGATCCTCCCGCCAGTCGGGAGGCGGTGGATCCCGGCGCACGAGCTCTGTGAGGCTCTGAGCGATCGATTTGATCGGGGCTAGTGAGTTGTTGAGCTCGTGGCTGAGCACGCGGATCAGCCGCTGCCAGGCCTGGCGCTCCTCCTCCGAGAGCGCGCGGCTCACGTCAGCGAGCACGAGGAGCTGGTGCGGCAGTCCCCCCTGGCGAAACGTTCCGCGCCGGAGTTCCCAACGCCCGTGCCGCCCTGGGAAAGTGAGCTCGACCACGCGCGGCGCATCGCCTGTCAGGCTCTCCGCGAGCCCCAGCTCGGCGGCGCCTTTACCGAGCAGTTGCTCGCTCGGTCGCCCGAGCAGCGCCGCGCCGCTGCGGTTGACGAGACGCAGCGCCTGCGAATCGTCGAACGCGAATACCGCGACGTCTATCTCCTCCATTACCCTCCGCAGCAGCGCGCTCGCCTCGAGCGCGCCGAGGCGCTGCGCCCGAAGATCCTCGCCCAGACTGTTCAGCTCGAGGAGGAGCAGACCAAGCGCGTCGTCGGGGTTCGACCCCCGCGCGCGCATCGAGAAATCGCCCTCCCGCAACGCGGCCAGCATGTTGGAGATCGTCTGGAGCGGGCGGACCACACGCTCCCGCAACGTCGCGGCGACGGCGAGCCACGCGCCGAGCGCGAGGAGCGTGAGGGTCCACTGGGTACGCGCCGCGAAGTCGCCTATCCAGAGAAACACGAGGGCGAGGGCGAGCGGCGGGAGGCCAACTAAGAGCGCGAGCAGGAAGACTTGGCGCTCGTGCCTGAGCCCTCTCCGCCGTCGTTCAGAGGCCATGATGCTTCAGGCGGCGGTAGAGCGCACTGCGCGAAAGACCGAGGGCCTTCGCTGCTTCACTGACGGTGCCCGCGGCGCGTGCCAGCGCCTTCTGAATGAGCACCCGCTCCACCTGCTCGAGGCTCATCTGGTCGAGTGCGGTGGCCCCGTCCGCGCCCGGGCCGAGCCCCAAGTCCCGCATTCGTACTAAGTCTTCCTCCGCCATCAGAACCGACCGTTCGATCGTGTGATCCAGCTCGCGGACGTTGCCAGGCCACGGATGTCGGAGGAGCGCCTCCATCGCTTCTGGCGCCAGGCCGGTGAGAGGCTTGCGATACCGGGCGGCGTAGCGCCGCACGAAATGACTGGCGAGCAGCGGGATGTCTCCGCGCCGGTCGCGCAGCGGCGGCAGCCGGATCTCGACCGTGTTGAGGCGAAATAGCAGGTCCTCGCGAAATTTCCCTGCGGCGGTCTCGGCCTGGATATCGGCGTTCGTCGCCGAGATGACGCGCGCGTTCACGTGCTGGGTCTTGGAGGAGCCGACGCGCTCGAACTCGCCGGTCTCGAGCACACGCAACAGCTTCGCCTGCTGCGGCAGAGGGAGATTCGCGATCTCGTCGAGGAACAACGTCCCGCCCTCGGCGAGCTCGAAGCGGCCGACGCGGTCGGCCTTCGCGTCGGTGAAGGCACCTTTAACGTGGCCGAATAGCTCGCTCTCGAACAGCCCTTCGGGGATTCCTCCCAAGTTCACCGCGACCAACGGCCGCTCGGCGCGGCCGGACGCAGCGTGCAGCCAGCGGGCCACAACCTCCTTGCCTGTGCCGTGCTCGCCGAGGAGGAGCACGTTCGCGTCCGACGGTCCGATTCGCTCCATGAGCTTGAGCACTGGCTGCATGGCCGGTGACTCGGCGATAAGCTCGGGGAAGCCTTCCCGGTGCAAGGCTCGGTTCTCGAGCTCGAGCTGCCGGCTGCGGCGTAGTGCTCGCCCCAGTTCGACTTGGGTGCGGAGGGTCGTGAGCAGGCGGCGGTTGTCCCACGGCTTCTCGATGTAGTCGCGCGCCCCGCGGCGCATCGCTTCCACGGCGCCGTCGATCGAGCCCCAGGCGGTCATCACGACGACCGGGGGTGCCTCGTGTGCTTGGAGTCGCGCGAGGAGATCGAGTCCTTCCGCCCCGGAGGTTGTGTCCCTGGTGTAATTCATGTCGACCAAGAGAGCGTCGAAGTCGCGGGCGTCGAGGGCCGCCAGGACGCCGCGCGGCGATGCAGCGGCTTCCACCTCGTAGCCCTCGCCCTTAAGCAGGAGCTTCAGGGCTTCGACGATATCCCGTTGATCGTCGGCGACCAAGATGCGGGCTGCGGTGGACGAGGCCGGCATGGTTCAAAGGTGGCCGGACTGCCGGGACGAGGGCCAGGGGGCGTCGCCGTCAAGGGCAGGCGAGCCTCAAGCCCCCGAGCCCCTAGCCCCTACCCCGACCCCCTACTCATACCGCAGCGCGACCACGGCATCGATGCGCGTGGTCGCATGAGCTGGAATGAGGCTGGCAAGCGCCGCGACGCCAACGAGGAACCCGGTGACTACCGCGAGTGTCGTCAGGTCCGTCGGAGTCACCTCGTACAGCATGGCCGTCAGAAGCCGATTCGCCAGTAGCGCGCCAAGCAGGCCCAGGACGGATCCCAGCGCTGCGATCCTGAGACCGCGCCGCATCACCATCCGCCGCACCTCTCGTGCGGTGGCCCCGAGTGCCATCCGCACGCCGAGCTCGCGCGTCCGCTGGCCCACCATCGTCGCCATCGCGCCGAATAAGCCGACGGCGGCGAGCGCGACCGCGGCGCCAGCGAACACACCGAGGAGCACGGCGTTCAGTCTCGGCTGCGCCAGCGGCTCCTCGAGAAAGGTCTTGAACGGGGCGGCGCTCACCAGCGCGACGCCCGGCGCGGTTTCGCTGATGACGCGCCGGATCGCCGGCACGGCCTCGGCAGGGGAGCCGGTAGTTCGGATCGCCAGCGTCCACGGCGCGAAGGGAAAGAACGACTGCCGCAGGGGGATGTAAACGCTCGGGCGCGCCTCGCGTAGGTCGCGATAGCGGGTGTCCGGGACCACTCCGACGACGGTGGACACTTGCTTCAACTTCTCTCCCCCCCTGAGCCGCTTGCCGATGGGATCGGTGCCTGGCCAGTAGTGTCTGGCAGCAGATTGACTGACTATTACCACGCCTGGCGCGCCCTGGCGATCGGCGTCGGTGAAGCCGCGCCCCCGCAAGAAAGGAATTCCGAGTGTCTCGAAGTAGGCCGGTGTCACAACCTCCATGTTGAGCATCGGATTGGCGGCCGCCTGCTCGGGCGTCTGTCCCTCCGCCACCGGCTTGCCGTCCCAGCCGACGTTGCCCGAGAATGGCGCCGCCACGACGGGCGAGACGGTGCGCACCCCCGGGAGCGCCTGGAGCTCGGGAACCAGCCGTTCGAGCATGGCGCGCTGTGCGTTCGCATCGTCGTAGAAGCCGCGGCGCAGCGTCAACTCGCCGATCAGCAGATGCGACGACTGAAACGAGAGGTCAGCCCGTTCGAGGTTGATGAGGCTCCGGACGATCAATCCTGCGGCCGAGAGGACCAGCAGCGCGAGCGCGACTTGTCCCGCCACCATGGCTTCCGTCGTGAGCCGGGAGCGTCGGCCGGCGCTGTGCCTCGTATCGGACCGAAGCACCCACTCCAACTCGACGTGTGACGTGATGACCGCCGGCGCCAGGGCGAAAATGAGCATTGCGATGCCCGTGATGCAGACGGCGCCACCGAGCGCGGTCGCGTTCAGTTGAATCTCATCCAGGCGCGGGATGCCCGGCGGTGCAAAGGCGACGAACAGCCGGACGGCCGCCGCCGCAACCACGACACCGAATGCCCCGCCTAGGGCGGCGAGGAGAGCATTCTCGCCCAGCAGTTGTCTCACGACCTGCCCACGACCCGCGCCGAGCGCCGAGCGCACGGCGATCTCCCGCACGCGCGCGAGGCCGCGGACGAGCACCAGATTGGCGACGTTGATGCAGGTGATCAGGAGGAGCAGCCCAGCGGCCGCCGCGAACACGATCAGCGCGGGTCTGGTGTCGCCGAGAATGAGCCTCGGCAGCGGATGGACGACGCCGCGCAGCTCACGCTGCCACGCTGAGGCCTCGGCGCGCCCAAAGAAGGCGGTCAGCTCATCCCGCGCATCGGCGGCCGCTCGGCCGTGAGCGAGCCGCCCGATGACGTACAAGTCCTTCGGAACCCCCGAGGGGACGACCGGTGCCCAGAAGTCGGTGCCTCTCGGGTAGTCCAGTCCTCGGGGCATCACGCCGACGATCGTGTGCCCCACGCCATCGCTGTATGTCAGCAGCTGTCGCCCGAGTACGTGGGGGTCGCCGCCGAACCTGCGCTGCCAGGCAGCGTAGCTCACCACCACCGGTGCTGCGCCGCTCACGTCATCGGCGGGCCGCAGCGCTCGCCCCAGCAGGGGTCGCGTGCCAAGTACATCGAAGAACTCCCCCGACACGGGCGCGCTGCGGAGCCGCGAGATCTGGTCGCCGTCGCGGATCGGCGTCTGGTAGGCCCCATAGTAAGAGATGAACGCGATCCGCTCGAGCGATCGGGTTTGCCGCGCGAACTCACGGGCGTCGTCGAGCCCGAGGGGATAGTTGTAGGCGCCCTGGCGCGCTTCGCCCCAGAGCACCACGACGCGGTCCTGATCGCGTATGGGAAGCCGTCGCAGGAGGAGCGCGTCGGCCACCGTGAACACTGCCGTCGCGAGGCCGATCCCGAGGGCGAGGGTGAGGATCGCGGTCAGAACGAAGCCCGGGGTGCGGCTGAGGCTACGCAGCGCGTGGCGGAAGTCATTCATAGCGCAGAGCCACCATGGGATCGACCTTCGTCGCCCGGCGCGCCGGGACCCAGGTCGCCACCAGCGCCACGACGATGAGCAGCACCGCCGTCGCCGCAAACGTCGGCGCGTCGCGCGGCGCAACCTCGAACAGCATGGCCGCCAGCGCTCGCGTGACGCCCCACGCCGCGACGAGCCCCAACGCCACGCCCGCCGCCACGCGACGCAGGCTCTCCTTCATTAGAAGGGTGACGACGTCCGCCCCGCGTGCACCCAGGGCCATCCGGATGCCGAGCTCCCGAGTGCGCTGTGTGACCGCGTACGCCGTCACGCCGTAGATCCCCACCAGCGCGAGCCCGACGGCGATCAGAGCGAAGATGGTGAGCAGCGTCGTATTGAAGCGCCGCGCCGCGGTCTGGCGGCCGATCAGCTGCTCGAGACTCACGATCTCACCAATCGACTGCTCGGGATCGGCGCGGTGCACGGCGTCTCGGATCGCGGCTGCTAGCTGGAGCGGCCGGCCGTTGCTCGCGCGCAGGGCCACCCACATCTCTGGCAAAACCGCCATCTGCGCCGCCGGCCGGTAGATCTCCGGCTGAGGGGCGGCGTCGAGCGAGGCCGAGCGCAGATTGTCGATTACCCCGACGATGGCGACGGGCCCCGCTGGTTGCCCCGGCCCACCACGGATGGTGAGCTGCTTGCCGATCGGGTCTTGTCCGGGCCAGAGCTGATCCACCGTCGTGCGGTTGATAATCGCAACAGACGGGGCGCCGGCACGATCCTCGACTGTGAACCCGCGACCTCGCCGGATTGGAATGCGGAACATTGTGAAGTAATCCGGCGACACGCTGAAGGACCGCAGCACCATCATCGGCTCGGGATAGTCCGGCCGCACCGTGCGGGGATCGAACAACCTCATAAAGAACTGGCCGCTCATCGGCAGCGTGCTCGCGAGACTCGCCGACTGTACGCCCGGATTCGATTCGAGCGTGGCGAGCATGTCCACGAAGAACAGCTGCTGTTGGGCGCCCGAGGGGAAACGCGCCGGCGTGAGCCGGATGCGGGCCGCCAGCACGTCGCGGGTGTCGAAACCGGGGTTCACGTTGCTCAGCCGGATGAAGCTGCGCACCAGCAGGCCGGCCCCCACGAGCAGCACCAGCGCGAGCATCACTTCGCCCACGACGAGTGCACTCTGCAGGCGCCATCGCCCGCCGGTGGCGCCCGGAGCATCTTGCCGCAGCGCTTCCTCGATACCGGGCGCAGAGGCGCGCCAGGCGGGCAGGAGTCCAAACGCGACGCCGGTGAGCAGCGCGAGGCCGAGGCTAAAGGTCAGCACACGGCTGTCGAGCCCGATCTCCGTCGCCCGGGGCAGCGCGTCGGGCCAGATTGCGACGAGCGCATCGAGTCCCCAGACGGAGAGGACAACCCCGACGACGCCTGCGGCGAGCGCCAGCACGGTGCTCTCCGTGAGCACCTGGCGCACCAGCCGCCCGCGGCCAGCTCCGAGGGCCCTGCGGACCGCCATCTCGCGGCGGCGCACCGCGGCGCGCGCCAGAAGGAGGTTGGCCGCGTTGGCGCAGGCGATCAGGAGCACCAGGCCGACGGCGCCAAGCAGAATGAAGAGCGGGCGGCGCACGTCGCCGATTCCCGCATCCCGCAGCAAGCTCACGTCGAAGCCCGTGTCGAGGATCGAGCGCCTAGCGCCGGGGGAAGCGGCGCCGGGGCGCGACGGCGGCCCCGCCGACCCCGGTACCGCCAGGCTCATCAATTGCCCGCGACCGCCCGGCCCTGTTGTGTCGCTCGCATTGAGCCGCGCTGCGAGGACCCCGACGTCGCCGATCACACGCTCCACGCTGGCGCCCCGTGCTAGCCGCGCCACGGCCTGCAGGAAGTGCATGCCGCGGTTCGTCTCGGCTTCCGGATTTTGCCGCAGGAACTCGCCGATCGGCGTCCACAGCTGCACGTCTGCGTTGGGGAACCGAAACCCCGCCGGCATGACGCCGATCACGGTGAAGCTGCGGCCGTCGAGCGAGATCGATTTGCCTAAGATGTCGTGATTGCTCCCGAAGCTCGCGACCCAGAGTCCGTGGCTCAACAGCGCCAGGGGGGTGCGCTCGTCAGCGGCTGTGAAGGCGTGCCCGATCTCGGGGCGTACCTGCAGTACCTCGAACAGGTCAGCCGTAACAGCTGCCATCTGCACCTCGCGCGGGTCACCAGCCCCCGTCAGGTTGTAGCGCTGCGACGTCACGGCCGCGACTCCCGTGAAGTCCTGCGCCAGCGCCCGCAGGTCGTTCAAGTCCGGGAACGACACACCGAACCGCACGCCTTGGAATCCGGTGGACATGATCTGGACGAGCCGGTCCGACTCCGTGTACGGCAGAGGTCTCAGCAGCACGCCGTTGATCGCACTGAAGATCGCCGTGTTCGCGCCGATGCCGAGGGCGAGCGTGAGTATCGCAACGGCGGTGAAGCCGGGGCGCAGAGCCAGCGTTCGGAGCGCGTAGCGGAGGTCGTTTAGCATAGGTGCCTAGTGTCCGGTGTCGAGTGTCAGGGCATGGCGCCAGGCCTCGGGTTCCCTGACACCCGACACCTGGCACCGGACACCGCAGTCACTAGTTCACGATCCATCCATCTTTCAGCTGCACGATGTGGTGCCCGTATTTCGCGTTCTCCTCCGAGTGCGTGACCTGCACGATCGTGGTGCCGCTCGCGTTGAGCTCCTTGAAGAGCTCCATGATCTCTTTCCCC
>DATLKW010000052.1:0-9883 GCA_035538175.1 Gemmatimonadales bacterium
AGGCGGCGCGCTTCCTGATCGATGATCTCGAGCGAGCGCAGCCGTTCGGCCGCCGACCGCACGCGGCCGAGGAGCAGGGTCTCCGAGAACATGCGGATCTGGGCGAGCGGGGTCCGGAGCTCGTGCGACACCCCCGACACGAAATCGGCACGCAGCCGCGCGAGGTCGTACTCCCGCCAGAGCTGCAGCAGTGCGGCCACGACCAGCACGGCGGTCAGGGCGAGGAGCGCGATCAGCATAGGGACGTTCGAGCGCGGCATGCCGCCGATTACGAGCTTCGGCGCCACGTCGGGTCGGAGCGCGACCTGGACCCGCACCCCCCCCATCGCCGGGTACTCGAAGGAGTCCCTCGCTGTGAACGTGGGTGCATACTGGACTTGGGATCGGTAAAGCTCCCGGCCGTCCGCCGCCGTCACGATCGCGGAGACGAGCGAGTCTTCGGTCACGCCGCCGGTGATGGGGCGTGGCAAGACCGGATAGCGGTCCTCCTCCCATTTATACAGCGAGGCCAACGCCGCGGGATCTTCCTCCAGCCCGACCACGGTCCGCGGCGCGCCCGCGGGGTCGTTCACCACGGTGTACACGATGGCGCGCGGGACGTCGTCCACGGTCCGTACGATCGCCCCAAGGCCCTCCTTCGCGTCGTACACGGTCCGCGTGTGCACGGGCAGCGTGTCGCGCAACCACTTGAGTGTCGACGGCGACGGCCTCTCGCCCGACGTCTCCAGGCGTCCACTGGGCAGGTCGTAGCGGAAGCTGTAGCGCGCCAGTCTTCGGAAGTCGGTGGCGTGCGGCTCGGTGCTCGCGGGCAGGTGGCTCGGGGCCGGAAGCGGCATGTTCGGGAGGCCGGCTTTCGCTCGCGTCAACGCATGCGTCGCCGGGGAGAAGGCGACCTCCCAAAACGCCATCTCGGTGCGGTTGGCGAAGCGAGCCGCGGCAAGCCGCGCGTAGTCGTGGAGCACGCGTTCGGCGGTGGCCCTGTGCCCCAGGAAGTTGCGATACGCTTCCAGCGCGATCGCGCCCGCGAGGACGAGCGTGAGCACGAGCAGCACCGCGATGAAGGCACCGCGCGGACGGGGAGGTCGGGAGCCGAGCTTCACGGGACGAGAGAAATGCACCGCGTGACGGACCCTTGCAAGGTACTCGTCGAGGCAAGGCGTGTCCCGGCGGTTTACGGTTTTCTGACGTCCTCCGCACCGGGCCTCCACCCCGCGGCCCTTGGCGGACCTTAGACTTGTGCCCAGGTCGTGGTCCGAAGTGTCGACGGCCCACTTCGCACGGCTCGTCAACCCGGGGAGCAGTTCGAGCCCCGGGTTTGGCTTTTTCCCACCGGCCGTTCGTCCCCTATCTTTCCACGGCGTCATGGCTCGCGCAGCCGCGTGTCAGCTTCTCGTTCCCATCGTCGCGCTCGCGCTCGGCGCCCACCCGCATGAGGAGGGGGACGGACCGATGGCGTTCACACTCAAGAGCACCGCGTTCTCCGACGGAGCGGCCATTCCGGCCAAGTACACCTGCGACGGCGACGACGTGTCTCCGCCGCTCGCCTGGAGCGACGCGCCCGCCCGCACGGCGAGCTTCGCCTTGATCAGCGACGATCCGGACGCGCCCGCGGGGACGTGGGTGCACTGGGTGCTCTACAACGTGCCAGCCGCCACGACGGCGCTGCCGGAAAACGTGGCGAAGGTGGAGACGCTCGATTTGGGGGGCGCGCGCCAGGGCCGCAACGATTTCCATCGCCCGGGCTACGGGGGACCGTGCCCGCCTCCCGGACCCGCGCACCACTATTTCTTCAAGCTCTACGCCCTCGACACTGTGCTCCAGCTGCGGCCCGCCGTGCAGAAGAAAGACCTCGAGCGGGCGATCGAAGGGCACACTCTCGGGATGGCGCAGCTGATGGGGACGTACGCGAGGAAGAAGCGCTGAGGGCGCCGGGCACTCTCGCCGCCTGACGTCGGCACCCTCCTCTCTCTCACCCCGCCGGCAATGGTGATGTTGGACGAGGCGTCGCTCGACGTGGCGGCGACGGCGGTCGCCGGCGTCGTGCGTCACCCCGCGCCTTGCCCCCGTCCTTGGCGGCCCGCATACTCTAGCGCCATGCCCCTCCCGCCCGTCGCCGTCGACGTGATCGCCTACGCGCCGGTGGCGTTCTTCCACTGTTTGCATTGCGAGACCATCTGGCAGCACAGCGCGGTACGCGCGCGCGACCGCCGAGAGCAACTCGCGACCTCGCTCCCCGCGGACCTGGCGCTCGAGTATCAGCGGCTGTCCGACTGGGCGCGCACGGTAGATGCGACGTACGGGGGGCGGGTGCGGCTTCGCATCATCGATGCGGTGTCGGTCGAGGGGTGGGCCAAGTCCCTCCGCTACGGGGTGCGGCGCTACCCGGCGGTAGTCGTGGACGGCAAGGCGCAGAGCGTGGGCATGGAGTTCGAGCGGGCGACGGAGCTCATTGAACGACGTCTCGAAGCTCGGAGCGACACATGAACATGCGGACGACGGTCTTGACGCTGGTGGCCATCCCGGTGGTCGTCGCAGGAGGGATCGCGCTGGCCAAGCTCCCGATGAACGCGGCCGTTGTGGCCGTGCTCGGCGGCGTGATGATCTACCTCGCGTACACGCGCTACGCCCGCCGGATCGATCGGGACGTGATTCAACCGGATCCGAAACGGGCGACGCCCGCGCGCATGTACATGGACGGCGTCGACTTCATGCCGACGAGTCGCAGTGTCTTGTACGGCTATCACTTCAAGTCCATCGCGGCTGCGGGCCCGATCGTTGGGGTGATCGCGGCGGCGAACCTGTGGGGTTGGCTCCCGTCCATCCTCTGGCTGACCCTGGGCGTGACGTTCATCGGGTGGGTGAGCGACTATTCGGCGATCGTCCTCGCGGTGCGCAACGACGGCAACTCCTTGTCCGCCATCGCGCATCGCCTGATCGCCCCGCGCACGCGCCTGATCCTCTTCGTCTTCATCTTCTTCTACCTGCTGCTCCTCGCCGGGGCGTTCGTCGGCATCCTGGCGGGCATCCTGGACCCGCGCGCGGACGTGCCGTTCGGCATCCTGATGCTCGCGGTGATGGGGTTGCTGGCGGGCCAGATGCTCTACCGCTGGAAGATGGACCTGATCGTGGTCACGCTCGTCGCCGTGGCCGTCACGCTCGGCTCGATGGCGATCGGGGCGCGGGGCATCACCGCCCAGGACGGCGTCGGTCCCGACGGGAAGCCCGCCAAGGCGCTTGCCTACAAGGGGCCGATCAATTCGCTGATCGGGGGGCTGGACGACGCGCTCAACGGCGTCACCGGGGGTCGGGCGCTCTATACCGTCTCCGACCCCACGCGGGCCGACCCGCGCCTTGCCGCCACGACCCTCACGCCCGACGGGAAAGTCGTGCCCAAGTACGTGGACGAGAACGGCGCCATCAAGATGCTGCCCTCGTTCCTCTTCTGGTGCGTCTTCTTGTTCGTCTTCTCCTACCTCGGCACGATTCTCCCGATCTGGCGGTTCGCGCAGCCCGTCAACTACATCGGGTTCTGGGTGACGCTTCTCACGATCGGGTTGTCGGGGCTCGGCGCCTTGCTCGGGGGCGTGCTCGCTACGTTTGGGGACGGCGAGGCCTTGAAGGCCATCACGTTCCAGACCGCCGCGTTTAAGAGCTGGATGCCCGTGCAGCAGGCCGCCGGCCAGGCGCTCCCCGCCATCCAGCCCATCTGGCCCATGCTGTTCGTGACGATCGCGTGTGGCGCGATCTCCGGCTGGCATGCGCTGTTCGGCTCGATCGGCACGGCCCGCCAGCTCGAATACGAAACCGACGCCCTCCCGGTCGGAGGGGGAGCGATGTTCAGCGAGAATACGCTGGCGCTGCTGTCCCTGATCGCCGTCTCGATCGCGGGAGGCGCCGGCGGCGGCGCGTTCGCGGCGGGCGTTGGCAAGCTCCTCGGGATCGTCTCGTTCGGCGCGATCCCGCCCGCGTATGGCACCGCGCTCGGGTTCGGGGCGTTCGTCGTGATCGTGCTGACGGTCGTGCAACTCGTGTTCCGCTTGATGCGCGTGACCCTCGCCGAGTGGGTGGGCGACGTCTGGGTGGGATTCAAGAACCCCCACATCGCCGCCATCGTGTCCATGGTGCTGACGCTTGGCCTGGTGATGAGCGGCACGTGGATCTACCTGTGGCAGCTTTTCGGGGCGTCGAATCAGTTGATGGCGGCGCTGAGCCTCCTGATCGTGACGCTGTGGCTCCGCTCGAGCGGCCGGGATCCGTCGTACGCCATGTACCCGATGTTCTTCATGTACATCACTACGATGGCCGGCACGCTGGTGACGGCGTACAACCTGTACGCCAGCATCCTCTCGAACGCGAAGACCGCCGCGCAGCCGATCAACCTCGTCGGCACGGTCGCGATGATCCTGGTGGCGCTCCTCTTGTTCGTGGCCGCCCTGTTGATCGCCTACGATGCGTGGGGGGCGTGGCGCAAGCTTCGGGCGGCCCCACTCCGCCCGGCACCGGCGCCCGCGGGAGACTAGGCTCCGGTGGGGCGCGCTCCGTCTCGGGGCGCGTTAGGAGCGAGCGGAGACGCGACCGGCCAGCTCGTGCACGGCTTCGAACACCCGGCGCGCGTCCGGCCGCTCGGGGCTCGCGAGCGTCCACTGCAGCTCCACCTGTGGCGCCCGCTGACGCACACCGAGCCGCACTAGCCCGAGCCCGGGGAACAAGGCGAGCCGTAGCCCCGGGATGGCCGCGTCGCTCCGCCCGTTCACATAGGCCACCAAGGGAATGTCGGGCGGCAGCGCGAGGGGCGCCCAGCGGCGCTCGCGGACCGTGCGCTCGACGCCGCGGGCCGTCCACGCCTCCCGGTCCAGGGCCTCGAGCTCCCCGAGCGGCGTGGTGACGAGCTCGCCCCGAACGATCAAGAGGTCCCGGCGCCCGCGCGCGTGGAAAAACCACCACAGGAGCGGGAGGTCGCGCGGCTCCAGCGCGATGACGACCTCGGCCGTACGCAAGGGCGGAAGGACCCCCTGCACCTTGAGCTCGATCGCCGATGACCCGAGCCAACGCAGCGTCGTCCGCGGCCCGAGCACCGAGAGGCCGCCCTCGAGCCAGCGGAGCAGGGCGTGGCCGCGGCGCACGTTCACGTGCGTGCCGATCGCGAACCATCCCAGCACGACGAGCACCGCAAACACGAACGCGGTGCGGCCCACGTCGGCCGTCATGTGCGGGTGCGACCCGTGTGCGGCATCTCGCTTGCCTCGCGCCTGATAATAGGGGAGATTGCGGCGGGCGACTATGGACGCGCACCGCGAGCGAGCGCCGGGACTCGGCGACACGATTCGAGGATTCTTGTACGGCTTGACGGGCTTCGAGTTCGAGCGCCACGCCCTCGAAGTCCGGGGCGCGCTCGAGTCCATCTTCCTCGCGACCACGCTCGGGGATATGGTGGGGTTGCCCATCCTCCCACCGATCTACGCGCTACGGGTCCTGCCCTACGCCGTACCGCAGCTCGCGAGCTGGAAGCGACGCGTGGCCAGGGAACACGAGTTCTCGGATCAGGAAGAGTTCCACCTGCACGGGGTGTGACAGAAGGAAAGGGGATGCGAGTGGTATGACGGAGCCAGAAAAGCGCGGCGTGTGGGCCAAGCTGAAGGAGATCCTCTACGGCATGGGCGCGCACGACATGTCGCGGTACGCGTTGCGCACCCGGGCCAGCATGGAACACCTCTTCATCCTCATCACCATGGGCGACTTGATCGGCGTGCCGATCCTGCCCCCATACTACTCGTTGCGGCTCCTGCCGTATGTCGTACCGAACATCGCCACGTGGAAGCGGCGCATGCTCCGGGAGAAAGACATCTCCGACGCCATGTTCTAGCCGTGTCGCTCCGCGATGTGTTTGAGAAGAACCGGGACCGCCGCTATATCATGTTCGGCGGCAAGGGTGGCTTGGGGAAGACGACGTTCTCCGCCGCCACGGCGTTCTGGCTGGCACAGCAGGGGCACAAGGTCCTCGTGTTCTCCGTCGACCCCCAGGCGTCGCTGAGCGACATCTTCGAGCGCAACATCTTCGGCCAGGGCCCCATCAAGATCGTCGACAACCTGTGGGCCCAGGAGATCGACGCCGACTCGAACATCAAGGCCTACCAGCAGGAAGTCCGCCAGAAGATCCTCAGCATGTACGGCTTCGATCGCGTGCCCGACGAAATCGAGGACTACATCCAGGCCGCCTCCGCGGAGCCCGCAATGGAGGAGTCCGCCATCTTCGACGCCGTCGTCGACATCGTCGTCAAGGGCGACTACGACTACTACATCTACGATCTCGTGCCGCTCGGCCACGCTCTCTACTACCTCTCGATGGCGAAGGTGTACGACGAGTGGATCAATCGCATCACCGAACTGCGCGAGCAGATGCGGGAGCACGAGGAGATGGTCGCCCGCATCAAGCGGCAGAAAGTGACGGAAGAGGATCAGATCCTCCAGGAGCTCCAGTACATCAAGGGCCGCATCAACCAATCCTCGCGCATTCTGACGGACAAGGACCGGACGGCGTTCTTCTTCGTCGTGGTGCCCGAGCAAATGATCATTCTCGACACGGAGAAGGCCGCGCAGTTGTTCGCGCGCTTCGATGTGCCCATTGCGGGCTACGTCGTCAATCGCGTCCTCCCCGCCGGCCTCGCGAACGCGGACCTGCCGCCCTACCTCGAGAATCGTCTACGCGTCCAGGGTCGCTACCTGGAGACGATCAAGAAGACCTTCGGCGGCCAGCTCGTCGGTTACGTTCCGGAGCTCGAGCGTGACGTGACGGGACTCCCCATGATCGAGAAGCTCGCCGGGATCATGTACGGCGACGGCGCCCGAGGGTGACCCCTACGATGCCGGCGATCGAGCAGTCCTTGAGCGCGTACCTCGATGCACGTCCGGGTCTCAAGTACCTGTTCTTCGGAGGCAAGGGCGGCGTCGGGAAGACGGTGATGGCAGGCGTCACCGCTCTCCACCTCGCGCGCGGGGGGAAGCGGACGCTCATTGCCTCTACCAACCCGGTGCACAGCCTGAGCGGGTTGCTCGATCAGGATTGCTACGGCAAGCCGGTTGCCGTCGCGGGCGTCGAGCATCTCTGGGCCTACGAGATCGACACCAAGGACACGATCGATCGTTCGAAGCAGGACATCAAGCAGAAGATCCGCTGGTTCTTGAAATTCGCCGAGATCTCGGCCCAGGCGGACGCGTTCGTCGAGTCGGCGACGATGAATCCGGCGTTCGAAGAGTCGGCCATGTTCGAGACCATGGTCGACCTGATGCTGAAGGACGAGTACGACGCCTACGTGTTCGACACCGCACCTACGGCAAACGCTCGCCGCCTCCTCGGGATGAGCAAGGTGTATTCCCTGTGGGTGAACAAGATGCTCAAGTCACGCGAGGAGGCGCGCTCGCTGCGCGAGTTGCTCTCGTTCACCAAGAAGAAAGAAGCCGATCCACTGATGGACTACCTCGTCGCGTTCCGCGAGCGGATCGGCCAGGCGCGCGACCTCCTCACCGACAAGGCGAAGACGGCTTTTTTCTTCGTGACCCTCCCCGAAGCGCTCCCGATCGCCGTGATCAAGCGCTTCATTCAGTGGTTCCACGACTTCGGCATTCCGGTGGGCGGCGTCGTCGTGAACATGCTGATCCAGAAGGACCAGGTGCGCGCCGATTCGCCCGAGTTCGTGCGCAACCGCGTGGCGATGCAGGACGCCTACATGGAGCAGATCTGGCGGGACTTCGATGGTGCGGTGCGCGCCGTCGTGCCGCTCTTCGATAACGAGGTGCGCGGCGTGGAGAGCCTCTCCAAGGTCCTGCCGTACGCGTTTACGACAGCCGCGAAGGCCCCACACTAATACGAGGGGCTCGCAGCGGAGCAACGCGTCGCTCCACTGCGAGCCCCAAAACCGCGATTAGAAGTTGTACAGCATGCTGAGGGCGTATTGGTCGGCGCTCTGCGGACCCGCGGCCCACCGCGTGACCGTCCGGAAGTACTCGAGACCGACCGCGTAGCGACCGGCCCGGAACCGCACGAGCGCGTCGCCAACGTGACTCTGGGAACGGAACCCAGCCAAGGACACGCCCGGGTGATCCTGTTGCAAGCGCGCCTGGTCCGGCTGGTCCAGGCCGTAGTAGACGAACGCGCTCCAGTGCGGATCCAGGTCGTACCCCGCCTGCGCCCAGGCTCCCCAGCCGTGGATGTCGCCGTTCGCCGGGGCGTTCTGGGTGATGTGACCGAACTGCTGACCGATCGCGTGACCCATGTACACGTTGCCGTGCAGGCTGAGTTGGCTCGCCGCCACATTCCCGCCGAGCTCGACGGCCGTACCCGTCATCGTGGCGGACGGCGTTCCCGGGGGAACCGTATCCTTCCAATCGACGTGCCCCACGGCGTAGGCGCTCCAGCTCAGCTTCCCGCTACGCTTGGAAAGGGTGACCTTCCCCTCAAGCTGGGGCAAACCGGACGCCTCTCCGGTGCCGACGGCGGGGTCGGTCAACACTGGTCCCGATCCTTTCATCGCGGCCAGGGCGAGTTGCACGTTGAGCGGGGCACCGGCGGCACTGAGGTCCGTAAACACGAAGACCCCGGGAAACCGCCAGCCGATCTTCCCCGACGCCCCGTAGCCGAGTGGAAACGCGATGTGCGTGAGCGACACCGGCGTCTCAGCGAACAGGGGTGCCCAGTCCTGTCCGATCCGAATGGTGGTCCGTCCGTTCGTGAGATCGGCATAGATGAGCCGAGCGCGAAGTTGCGGTTGCTCGTCGGCGAACGGTGGAGCTGCGGGGGGCGTTCCGCCCGTCGCCGGAACGTTGGTAAACGTCCCGAAGAAGTCGGCCTCGATAGTCGCCCGCGGCGACCACTTCCCGAGGACGGGACCGCTCGCAAAGTCGAAACGGATGCGCGTGTTGCGGAAATCTCCGTCCATGAAGCCCTGGCTCACCCCGGGCTGGACCTGGTTCGCGTACTCCGCATTCTGCCCCTGGCCAAAGGCACCAAACCGCCCGCGGTCAGCGAACAGGCTCACATTAATGAAGCCGCTGATCGTCAACGTCTCGCCCTCTCCCAGCTTCACGACTTGCTGGCCGAGAGCCACGCCCGCGAGCATCAGCGCCGACACCACCCCAAGCCCGACCGATACCACTCGCACTCTCATGACATCCCCCCTCGCGCAAATGGTTACGGGGCCACCCGGGGCTCCTCTCGGAGCCCGTGAGATCGGGCGCGCCCTCCTTCGCACGCCTGCCACTCACTTCGTGCTGCACTGCTCCAGCCCTCCAGTCGTGGACTACGCCTTGCGTCGATCGTTCGTCCCAGCGGGGTTGACTACCCGCGGCACAGCGCGCCGCTGGCGCGGAGCCTACCCCGTGAGCGCCCTGGTATCGGGCGGCTGCGCGAGGTTGACGGGCGGTGCGTAAATGATGCGGTAGGGATTCTCAGGCACTTGCAGATGCTTCACGACTTCGGGCACGGGGCCGGGAGCAGCGACCCGCTCCCGAGCCCGCCCGCCGCACGCGGCGGCGAGAAGCGAGATCCCCGCAAGTGCAACCACGACCGGAACGCGCAACTGGAGAGTCATGACGTTCCCTCGCTGCGGCCTGAACACGTCGTGGGTCGACCGCCGGCGATTGGGCGCCTCGTCATCCGATGGTGCTCCGCGGGCGAGCCACTCCCGATATAGGGGAGGCGTCCGGAGCGCGCAACCCCCAGTCTCGGCCGGGGTTGCGATCGCTAACGCCGGCATCTGGTCGCGCCCGCGCAACGCCAGCGGTTCTGAGGCGATTGACGACGTGCTGTCCATCGCCGGGCACAGCCGTGGCCGCACCGCCCACCTGCGGGCGATGTTCTGGGCTGCGCGCTTGGCGTCGCAGGCGCCTT
>DATLKW010000053.1:0-8161 GCA_035538175.1 Gemmatimonadales bacterium
TAGCGATGAGCTGGGCGCGGATCACGGGCATCTGCACGGCGGCAAACGACGCGCAAAACGGGCACTCGAAGTCCGAGTACTCCGTCACTTCGATCCGCGCGGAGTCCGACCCCAGGGTGTAGCCCCGGAACCCATCGGCGAGCGCGACCGGGAGCGGCGCGCTCGGCGCGGTGTCCGGATGGCGTTGGGCGCTGTACCACAGGGCCCCACCGCCCACTACCGCCACGGTGGCGAGCAGCAGGTAGAACCGCTTCATGCGCCAGGCCTCGGCCGCCAGGGTGGGTCGTCCTCGTCCTCATCCAATCCCGCCGCGGCCTCGCGGGATTGCCGCTCCGCGTCGGCGACAATGCGACGGCTCTCGGCGACCTCAGGCGTGTCGTAGGTCAGCCGGACCTCGTAGTGGAACAGTTCGCTGCGAATGTTGCCGAGGAGTTTCTGAAGTTCGGGTACGCGCTCGAGCAGTTGGCCGGCGCGATCGAGTGCTTGGATGCGTTCGGCGAGGGCGCGCAGCATCGCGACGAGGCGCTCGGCGCGGTCCGGTCCGTAGACTTCTTCCCCTTCGTGGCTCATGTCCCCGCCTTCCGTGACGTATCGGCCCTGCCCGGTGCGTCCCATCGCCCGTCACCCGCCGGCCGCCCTTCTCTGCTCAAGTGAATTATACAACCGGTCGCCCTTTGCGCCCGTTCCGACGCCCTATTACATTGCGGCGCCGAAAGCTCGGCCGTCGAGCGGTCGAGCGCGCCCGCGTGTCCCGCGTTCCGGTCCTGACCCAGAGAGGAGCATCGCCCCGCATGGCTAAGAAGCGTTCGGAACCTCGCAGAGCCTCCATCCCCGCCCCCAGTTCCTTCGAGCAAGCCCGCGACGAGCTCTTTTCCCACATTCTCCGCTGCGGCGTCCTCGAGGCGAGCCCTGAGCATCAGAAGGAGTGGTTCGACGACACGTTGCTCTATCTCGCCGACCGCTACGAGGACTTGGACGAGCCGCAGCTCGCCGAGCTGCGCGTCCTGGGGGAGCGATATTGCCGGCCCGTAGTGGGGCGCAGCGCGCCCGTGGGCGCCGGCGCCTGAGCCGAGCCGCCACGCGCATGCAGCTCCGGGCGCCTCGTGGGCGCCCGTTGTGTTTTCTACCACCAGGGCGGGAATCGTCGAAACCGCCGACCGGCCGAGAGCCGCACGCCGCCGCCCAGACCGAGCTCCCCGTACCATCCGTCGCGCCTTCCGGGCGCCGTTTCGGCGCCCAGGCTCGCCGTGAGATAGGCTGCGCCGTGCGTGGCGGCGGCGCCGACAAAGGCGAGTCCCACACCCGCATACGGCCCGACGCCCGAGCGTTCCCCCGGCCGCACGAGGAATTGCGCGTCCACCGCGAGGCGCACGCCGAGGGTACGCTCGTAGTCGCCCCCGGCGAGGCTCAGGGCGAAGCGCCCCTGGCCGCCCGGGCGGCGGGCGACGGTGAGGTCGGGTCCCCAGAAGGTGCGGCGCGCGAGCACGACGGTCGCCCCCGTTCCCAGCTCAGTGGCGGTCAAGCCCTGGGCTCGCGCCGGTCCGGCCGGAAGGGCCGTGACGAGCGCGAGCGCGGCGACCCGCGTGAAGGGACCGGGGTGAGAGCTAGCGGAGGGCGACGTCGTAGGTGATGCGGATGTCGGGGGCGAGCGACGCCACCACCGAGCAGTACTTCTCGAGCGAGAGATCGATCGCGCGGCGCACCTTCGCTTCGTCGGCGCCCTCGCCGGTGATCGTGAAGACAAAATGGAGGGCGGTGTAGCGGCGCGGTTCTTCGGCTCGCCGGGTGCCTCGCAGGCGCACTTCGAGGCCGCGCAAAGCGACGCGTTGCTTCTCGAGGATGAGCACGACGTCGGACGCCGAGCAGGTGGCCGCCGCCACGAGCAACATCTCGACCGGGGAGATTGCCACGGCGCTGTTGCCGTCGACCTCGACGGCGGGACGCCCCGGCGCGGCCGCCTCGAAGACGAGGCGCTCGCGCCAGCGCATTGTGATCTCAACGTCGGTCGCCATCTCAGTTGCCCCGACGCGTGACGAGGCCCACGTAGAAGCGATTGTGGTTGAAGGCGTCCATCGCGTGGTATTCGAGCAGCCAGTTGAAGGTCGAGCGGTAGTGAAGCTCGAACCCCACGAGCATGTTTGCCCAGACAGCGGGGCACGCCGCGTCTGCACCGCAGCGGTCATGGCCGGCGAGGCTCAGCCCCGCGCCCATGTAGGGGGTCACTTTCTCCGTCTCACTGGTGAATCGGTACACGCCTTCGAGACTCCCGACGTAGCTGTTCAGCCCGTTGAAGACGCCGATCTCCCCCGAGATCCGGAGCCGCAGGCGGCTCGAGGCGATGTTCCCGGCGTCGAGCGTGAGGCCGAAGACGCCCTGGGACGGTGACGCGACGTCGAGGCCGCCCCGCACGCCGAAGCCGTACAACCCGAATCGGGTCCCTTCGGCGGACCCGCTCACGCGCGGCGGATGAAACTCTTGGGCCGCGCCGACCGAGGCCCGGAGCGCGCCCCACCCGGTCACGGCGATCACCATCCTCCAGCACCGGATCGTCCGCCTCATTACCGTCCCCTTGTCAGTCCTGTGGCTTCGTCCGAGCGGCCACCCGTCCGTAGTCCCAGATGGCGTACAGCCCGACGGCAGCCGTGGCCCACGCGATCGAGCGCGCGTAGGGGGAGCCCACGATGCACGCCGCCAGGGTCAGGAGTTGCAGGACCGTGACCGCCTTGCCGCCAGCGCGAGCCGGCAGCGTCATCGGACGCCGCAGCAGCCACGTGCCGAGGTACCCCAAGGTCGCCACGATGTCCCGGGCTAGGACGGCGACGATTTCGACCGGGTGGAGGAGGCCGCTCCGCGCCACGGTGAGGAATGCGCTCGCCATGAAGACCTTGTCCGCGGTCGGGTCGAGCACGGCGCCGGTGCGTGAGCTCCCCAGCCGTCGGGCGAGGATCCCGTCGAAGAAGTCGGAGGCGCCGGCTACCGCGACGAGACCGAGCGCCACGGTCGGGGCGTGGACGAACGGGAACGCCGCGGCGAGCGGGAGCCGCAGCGCCGTCAACAGATCCGCCCACGTCACCCACGGTTTCACTTGCCCCTCCATCCCGTGCCCCGTAGCTTCGTCCCGTGAATCTCGCGCTCTTGAAACAGGCCGCGATCTTCCAAGATCTGGACGACGGCGAGCTCGCCCGCGTCGCGGAAGTGTGCCGGGAGCAGACGTTTACCCAAGGCCAGTACGTCTTCAAGGAGGGCGAGCCCGGCAACCGGCTCTTCATCATTTCCGAGGGCGAGGTGCGCATCTCCCGCTCGATCCCCGGCTCGGGCGAGGAAGCGCTGGCGGTGCTCAAGGCCGGTGCGTGCTTCGGCGAGATGGCGATCTTCGATCGCTCGGAGCGCTCCACCGACGCGATCGCCAACACCGGCTGCACGCTCCTCACCATCGCGCGCTCGGACTTCGAGCTGCTGCTCGATTTCAACCGCGACGTCGCGTACAAGGTCTTGTGGGCGGTCGTCCGGCTCTTGTGCGCCCGGTTGCGGGTGACCAACGACAACCTGCGCTCCTTCCTCGCGATGTCGATGTTCTAGCCGTGCGGGACCAATCGCGGGAGAACGGTGTTCCATTAAGCGACTCCCGCTCGCGTCGTTGGGACACGTTGGCCCACTACCTTCAGGACTCATGAAACGCTACGCGTTGGCGCTCTCTGTGATCGCAGGCCTCGCCTGCTTCGATGTGTCGAGCCCGATCCCGGCGGTGATCTCGCTCTCGCCGATCCTCGACTCGCTCTACGCGGGCGACAGTCTCGCCGCCCGCAAGGTCACCTATTACAACAGCAACGGCCAGGTGGTGGCCCCGCCGCCGATCACCTGGACGATCGCGCCGGACACGATCGCAACGATCGACGCCGTCACGGGGGTCGTGCACGGCGTGAAGAAGGGGATCGCCCTCGTCACGGCCGCGGCGACCGGCGCCAACCCGGGCTTGGCGCTCGTGGTGGTCTCGCGGACGCTCGACCTGACGCTGCTCATGGACACGGTGGTCCTCATGCCGGGGGACACGTTGTCGCTCGGCCCCTACCTCGCCGTCAAGCAGAAGGGAGGGGGCGGCTACGCGCTGCACTTCGACTCCTCGACCGCACCCAAGGTGTACACCATGGATACCACGCGGGGGCTGATCACCGCGGGGGCCATCAGCGGCGCGGCCCGCTACGTCGCGCGCGTGAGCGCCGGCCCGACCACTGTGGCCGACACGGGCGCCGTCAACGTGCTCGTCCTGACCGACACCTCCGAGCGTGGCTACTTCTACGAGAGCGTCCTGGGCACCGCGATCCGCCACCACGGGGGATCCGCCACGGCCACCAACTTCAACAAGTTGAACAGCAAGGTCGCGTTCCAGCTGCTCGACTCGGCGATCTCGTCCGACAGCACGATGCGCGACTTCACGACGGTCGTATTGCGTGACTCGATCCCCGGCCTCGGGACGTACGTGATCGACTCGATCAACCCGCAGGAAGCGTACGCGACCCGGGGGCTCGACCCGGTTTGCGTGCCGCCCCGGCCCTGGGGGTTGTGGCACAGTATCCGCCTCGTGCTCCCGGCCTCGGAGATCTGGGCCTACTCGCACGGCCAGACCTCGACCGACTCGATCGCGGGGCAATTGGTCATCACGCACCTGGGCGGGGCGACGAATGGCGTCATCGTCGGCGGCCGCTACACCTTCGTGGCGCAGCGGCAGGACCTGTACGGCGATCCCCTGGGGGTGGAGCTCGTCCGCGGCACCTTCGTCACCCCGCTGCGCAGGCGTGTGAACACCTGCCAGCTCTGAGCGTGGACCACGTCTTCGCCGACCTCGGCGGCGTGTCGGCGAACCGCTTGACCGACGCGCAGGGGATCGCGGGCCTGCTCCTCGCGGCGGCGAACGCCGCGGGGCTCGGCCCTGCGGCCCCGCCCGTCGTGACGCTCGGGCCGAGCGGCCTGTCGGCCGCACTGGTCTGCCACGGCGGGCACGTGGCGCTGCACGGGGCGCCGGACGCCGGGTTGTGCTTCGCGGACGTGGCCGGCCCGGACGGCGCCCGGCCCCAGCGCGGGCTCGAGGTCATCATCAAGCGGTTCGGCGCCCGCGAGGTGCGCACCGACTCGCGGCGGCGCGGTCCCGTTACCCACGCGATTCATCCGGAGGGCTCATGAACAGTCTCACACCCTACGCGGCGTTCTTCATGCGCCTCGCGGTGGGCCTCGTGTTCTTGCAGCACGGCTGGATGAAGTTTCACGTCATGAAGCTCGGCGGCACGGCCGCGTTCCTCCACGGCATCGGCTTCCCCTTCGCGACGATGTTCGCGCTCATCCTGATCGTCGTGGAGACGATCGGCGCAATCTGTGTCGTGCTCGGCCTGTTCACGCGCCTGTGGGCCGCGTGCATGGCGCTCGAGATGCTGGTCGCGATCTTCGCGGTGAAGCTTCCCCAGGGCGGGAACATCGAACTCGAAGCGCTGCTGTTCGCGGGCGCCATCACGCTCGTCGCGCTCGGGGACGGCCCGCTCTCGGTGGCGGTGAAGATCAAGCACACGAGCTAGCCCCGTGGGGGTCCCAGTTGTGGCGCGGGGGCCCCAGGGCGGCGCGGCGGGCAGGTCCCTAGTGGAGGATGCGGAGCAGGCCGGCGTCCGCGCTCCCCCGCAGGAAGCTTTCCGGGTCCGAAGCCGGGATCGCGACGCCGGTCTCCAGGTGTCCGCGGGCGGCGAGGGCGGCCATGTATTGCTCGAGCGAGCCCCGCGCCCACTCGCGGGTGTCGTCCTTCATCTGGCGCACGATCTCCTCCCAGGTCCCGACGTAGGTGGCCCCGCCGAGGGTGCTCACCCGATGGATCTCCGCGGGCCCCGGCCCCGGGCGCGCCTTCATCCCCTGGAGCTCGGTGAGGAGGGTGCCGAAGAGCTCGAGTTGCCGCGGGTCGCGCATCTGCCCGTCGGAGCCCATGGCCTCGAGTTCCGCGAGCAGCAGGTCGTCGGGGCTCGAGTCGCCGGCGAGCTCGTCCACCCGATGATGCCACGGCACGAGCTCCGGGTCGTCGTCGGGGAGGCGATAGACGCTCTTCTTCAGCTCGAGCAGGCGCCAGATCGCGAGCCCGTCGATGTGGTCGGCCGGCTCGGTCCGTTCCAAGTGGAAGAGCGCGGCCTCGTACTCCCCCCGGTCGTAGAGCAGGTTCGCGAGGTAGATGCGGGCCTCGGCGTGGTCCGGGTCGAGCTCGAGCGCCCGGCGCAGCCAGTGGAGCGCCCCGCCCTCGTCGGCGAGCCGGTGGGCCGCGTACCCCACGCAGGCGGCCGCCTCGGCCGAGTCGGGATGTCCGGTGACCGCCACCTCGAAGAAGCGCCGCCCCTGGTCCAGGGCCCCTTCGCGGAACAGGGCCCGCCCGATCTGGAGCATGAGATCGTGGTCGTCGCGGAAGCCCAGGGTAAGGACGCGCTCGAAGGCGGCGAGCGCCCCGGCGCGGTCGCCGAATTTGAGTAGGACCTCGCCGAGCCCTGCGAGGGCGTCTTCGTGCTCGGGGTCGAGGCCCACGGCCTCGTCGAAGGCGCGGCGCGCCCACATGTACTCCTCGCGCGCCAGCCGAGCGTAGCCCATCCCCACGTGGAGCTCAATGGCGTGCGGATAGCGCCCCAGCCCTTCCTTTAGGGTCTCGATGGCGTCGTCGTATTGTCCTTCGTTGTAGAGCTGATGTGCGCGTTCGTCGTAGTCGTCGGAGCTGAGGAACGGTTCCGACATCGAACGGGCCTCCCAGGAGGGTCGTGCTATGATATGCGCGCTCGGACGGTTACACAAGCGACCGGCACGCGATATCTTCTCGCCGATGTCCTCCGGGCTCGCGGAGATCGCCAACGGGTCCGTCACGTCGCCGCGCGGGTTCACGGCCGCCGCGGCGCACGCCGGGCTCAAGCCCGACGGCGCGCCCGACGTCGCGCTGCTCGTGAGCGGTACGAGTTGCGCCACGGCTGGCGTCTTCACGAAGAACGCGCTGCGAGCTGCGCCGGTGGTCTACGACGCCGACCTTCTGAGCGAGCGGCCGGGCCGCATCCGCGCCGTCGCCATGAATGCGAAGGTCGCGAACGCGTGCACGGGCGCGCCCGGGCTCGCCGCCGCCCGCGCCATGGCCCAGGCGGCGGAGCAGGCCGCCGGCCTCCCGGCCCGCACGGCACTCGTGATGTCGACGGGCGTGATCGGCGTCCCGTTGCCCGTGGCGGCGATCACCGCGGGGCTTAGCGCCGCGGCCTTGCGACTCTCGCCCGATGGCGGTCCCGACGCCGCGCGGGCCATCATGACCACCGATACCCGCGCCAAGCACTGCGCCGTTCGCTTCGAGACGCCGGGCGGCATGATCACGGTGGGCGGGATCGCCAAGGGGGCCGGGATGATCCACCCCGACTTGGCGACCCTCCTCGCGGTGCTCGCGACCGACGCCGCCGGCGAGCCCGCGGCGCTCCAACCCCTGCTCCGGCGGGTCGTAGACCGCACCTTCAACGCCATCTCGGTCGATGGGGATACGAGCACCAACGACACCGTCCTCCTCCTCGCCGGCGGCGGCTCGGGCGTGGATCCGGCGCGTGACGGCGCCTTGTGGAAGGCGTTCGAGGACGCGGTGCAGCAGGTAGCCCGCACGCTCGCCCTCGCGATCGTGGCGGACGGGGAGGGAGCCTCGAAGCTCGTCGAGATCCACGTCGTGGGGGCCGTGAGCGAGGCGGCGGCGCGGGAGGTGGGGCGCGCGATCGCGCGCTCCGCGCTCGTCAAGACGGCGCTGTACGGCGCGGACCCCAACTGGGGGCGGATCCTCGCCGCCGCGGGGTCCGCGGGCGTCGCCCTCGCCGTGGAGCGGCTCGCGCTCCACGCAGCGGCGGATGGGGACTGGTTGACGCTCGCCAGCGGTGGGGCGACGGCGCACGCCGATCCCGCGCAGGCGCGCGCGATCTTTCAGCAGAAAACGATCCGCCTCCGCGTCGACTTAGGACTCGGTCGAGCGGAGGCGGTGGTGTGGACCTGCGATCTGACGCCGGAGTACGTCCGGATCAACGCAGACTACACCTCGTAGCGAAACCCGGTTACGGCTTGGCCGCGCTGTCGGGCTTGGCTGCGGGCTTGTGCTTCTTGGTCCCCGACTTCTTGGCGCCCTTCTTGGCGCCCTTGG
>DATLKW010000054.1:0-1874 GCA_035538175.1 Gemmatimonadales bacterium
CGCGCCCGGTTCGGCGCGCCCCAAAGCTAGCCGCTTCAGTTCCGGTTGTGAACCGCGCTCACATGCCGAGCGGGAGGTGGATGCCGACGTGGGCGCCCACGCCGAACACGCCGCGGCTTCCGCCGACTTTCTGTTTCTCGCTGTCGTAGGCGAGGTGGATCCCCCACACCCCGAACGACACGTTCGCGCCGACCGCGTAGCCGAACTCGGTGCTGTTACCCCCGCCGAGCGCCGTCGGGAGGTTGCTCGTGTAGCGCAGGCCGGGGGCGAAGTAGGGTTCGATCGTGAAGCCGGGCGTGGGCAGCGGTATGCTCATCCCGGCGCCCCCCGTGAGGCGGGTCGCCGCCGGCGTTGCGTTCGCGGAGTCGGTGTGCGCGGCTCCGAGCTCCAGGCCGACGGCGACCGGGATGAGGCTGCCACCGATCAGCCGGAAGGCCGCAGTACCGCCGACCGATGTGAAGCTTTGGGTTGGGCCCTCAGGTTTCCAGGTCGATACCCCCGCCGTGAAGGTCATGGTCCCGAGCCCCAACGATACGCGGCCGCCCCAGGTGTTGCCCTTGCCGTAGGTGCTATCGGGGTGTGCGTAGTCGCCGCTGATCGTGAGGCCCGTTCCCGCCTTGGGGTTGCTCCACAGCGGCTCGCCGGGCCACTGCGCCGCGGCCGGGGCGGCGAGGCCGATCATCAACGCTATCGTCCATGCTGCGTGCTTCATAGAAGACCCTTTCCACGTGTTCGAAGGAGGCACATCGCTGGCCCCGTCCGCGGGGCCGGAGCAAGGGTAGGAACCGCGGTCCGGCACGTCAATCTGTGTCCCTTTAGTGCACCCACACGGCGCCGATCGACACGCCCGTGAACGGGTGATCCCCGAGGCCGCCGGAGACGCGCGCGTCAAGCACACGCGAGAGTCGGAAATCGGCCCCGAGACCGAAGCCAAACTCGAGGGCCGAGGAGCGACCGCTACCGGCGACGAAGGCGACACTCGGCTGCAAGTAGGGCACGATGCTAACCGTCGATCCTTGGGGATCGACGCGCCGACCGAGCGAGAGGCCGACGGGGACGAAGAGGGTGGAGCCGCCGCTCACGAGCCCGGCTCCCGCGCCGAAGATGAGGGCCCCGTCGAGCGGGAAGTCGAGGGTGTGGGTGATGACCCGCTCTCGGCCTTCGGCCCCCACGAGGAGAACGGACTTGCCGCCCGCCCCCGGATCGAAGATGCCACCTCGCAAGCCCACGTCGATCGTGCCACTCGCGTAGCGATACACGCCCTCGAACCCCGTGCCGCCGCCGTTGGGGAAGCTGACGACACCGCCCAGTTCAGATCGCTGAAATGCACGATACGGGGCGTTGAAGGATGGCATGCCCGTCGCCTGCGCCCCCGCGGCCCCTGCCACGCCCGCTAGCGCCACTGCCACCAGCACTGCGACCTTTCGCGCCATCGCTCGAGCTCCTTGGAGGCCATCGTTCGTAGGCGAGCGAGAACAAGGTACCCAGGCCCCGGCGCATCGTTCCAGGTCGCCCCCCCGAAACGACACGGCTCGCCCGGCTGGGAAGCGGGCGAGCCGCGCATCAGAACCGACCGGGCGCCCTAGAAGAGGATACCGCCCGTGAGCACGAACGTCTTGCCGCCGCCGATCTCGCCGCGCGCCTCGACGAACGGCGTGAGCGAGCCTTTCACCTTGAACGTCGTGCCGCCGAGCACGTTCAGCCCCGCCTTCGTGTCGGACGCACTCACGCCACCCGCGGTCGCGGAGGCGTGCGCGATGTTCAGGCCCGCACCCCCGTACGGCCGGAACGAACTGACGGCGGGTACCCGGAAGCGGTACGCCACGTCCCCGTTGATTTCCCAGTACGTCAGGCTGGTGCCCGCGGGGTGGCTG
>DATLKW010000055.1:0-15291 GCA_035538175.1 Gemmatimonadales bacterium
CGAGGGCCGTGGCGACCGCCGGCACAGGCGTGGCGGGCGGCGCCGGCGGGAAGCGCAGCGGCGGCAGGTCGACCTCGCGCCGCGCGCGCAACCCGTAGTAGCCGATCGAGTCCTCGTGCGCGAGGGCGACCCAGCCCGCCCGCGCCCCGGCACTGTCGCCGGCGAGACGGGCAAGCCTGCCGAGCCAGAAGCGCGCGCCCATGCGTTGCGGCGCCCCGGCCGCCACCTCGGCCCGCAACAGGACCGCCGCACTGTCGCGCAGGCTATCGCGCAGCGCCTGCGCCGCGAGCCGAAAGCGCGCGAGCGACGCGCGCAGGTCCGTCGGATAGCGGCTGAGCAGCTCGGCGAACCACCGCGTGGCCCCGCCCCAGTCGCCGCGTTCGGCCAACAGGTCCCCGACCAGGTACAGAGCGCTCGGCGCACCGCTATCGGCGGGGTAGGACTGGGCGAACGCCGACAACGCCTCCAGCGCTCCTGGGTCGCCCAGCCGCGCGAGGATGCGCGCGCGGCGATAGACCGCGAGGGGCCCCAGGGCGGAATCGCGGGCGGCGGCCCGGTAGGCTCGCTCCGCCTCGCGGTATTGGCCGGCAGCCGCGAGCAGCTCGCCCTCGAGGACGAGGGTCGCGGCGCTCGAATCCCCTTGGCGCACCGCGCGCTCCACTTCGAGCCGCGCGTCGCCCGCGGCGCCGTGCAGCTTCATCGCGCGCGCCAGGGCGACCCGCTCAGGCGGCGTGCGCGGGAAGAGGGTGGTGACCGCGATACCGACCGCCGTCGCGGCGTCGTCCGACTCGGGGGCGCGAGCCATCAGGGCGTACAGCGCGTCACGGGCACGGCTCGAGTCGCCCAGGGCGAGGGCGAGGCGCCCGACGTCGAGCGAGCGGCCCGCCGCGGTCGCGGCGCGGAGCGCGGCGGCGGAATCGCCCGCCGAGAGCAGCGCCTGCTCGCGGGCGGCACCAGCATCTCGGGCCACGGGAGGTGGGAGATCGGCGAGGAGGCGGAAGGCGAGGGTCGTGTCGCGGGTCACCCGCGCCTCGCGGAGCCGGAGCCATGCCTCGATCGAGGCGAGCCCCACGCCCCGGGCGGTGCGATAGGCCGCCGCGGCGGAATCGCGCTCCCCGGCCGCCTCCCAGGCAAGCCCCTCGCGGACTGCGAGCAACCCGGCACGGACGCCCCGCGTATGCCGCCGTGCCACGGCGTAGTGCCCTGCCGCAGCGGCCGGTTGGCCCAGCCGTGCCTCCGCCTCGGCGAGCACGCTTAAGGCCTCGCCGTCGGCGTAGTCCTCGAGCCACGGCTGCCCCACAAGCAGGCTCCGGGCGCGATCGTAGCGCCGCGCGTACAACTCGGCCCGTGCCCCTTCCACTAGGAACGGGGCGTTCAAGTGGGGCTCCCGCGCCGCCGCGGCGAGGAGCGTCTCCGCCGCGTGCCACGGCCGGCCCGCGGCCCGTAGCGATTCGGCGCGCTGAGCGACTTCGCTCGTCTGGTCGGCAGTCGCCTGGGCCGCCACGGCGCGGAACGGCACCGTCCCCGCGACGAGGAGCGCGAGAACTACCGACGCCCTCACCGGCGGCGACGCACCTGCGCGACGGCGCGCTGGAACTCCGCCCGCGACAGGGGCGTGAGGCGGAAGCGGCCAAATCCCGCCTGATCCTGAAAGAACAGCGTCAGCCGCAGCGCGTTATACGTCCAGCGGATGCCGCGCACCCCCGCTCGCGAAACGTCGCTCGAGAAGTCGAAGACGTCGTCCGGCTCCCCCAGCGTGACGAACACCTCCCCGCGCTCGGTCAGCCAGCCTGGCTCGCCGGTCTCGCGAAACCGCAGGTTGGCGGCGAGAACGCGCCGGAAGTACGCCTCGAGGGCCTCGCGCACCGGCGTCCCGGCGACCGAGTCGTTCCTCTCCGTGTAAAAGGCGCGCCAGACCGCGGGCCGCTGCTCGGGCGGTGCCTGGCGCAGCTTCTCCACCCAGTCCTGCCGCTCGAAGTAACGCAGCAGGCTGATCATCTGATCGTAGCTGGTGATGGCGAACTGGTCGGAGAAGCTCACGAGGAACGGCGTGGAGCGCACCGCATCGGGGCGCGCGTCCACGGGCGAGACCTCGAGGCGTCCCTGTCCCACGGGGAGGTCGCTCGGGTGTAGCACTGCCAGCGTGCTCGCGAGCGAGTCCGTGCCCGTGACCCCGAGCGTGTCATGCCAGACTTCGCGCCCACCCTGATCGAGGGCGCGTGCCGCGAGCCGCATCCCGCGCCGCGCCCCGTAGGCTTCGACGTAGAAGCGCAGCGAGTCGGCGCCATAGGAAATCGTGGCCCGAGGGTTTACGAGAAAGGCGGGGACATCGCTGCGATGGGTTCTCCCGGGCCCTTGATACAGGGCGATCGGCGTGCTCAGGCCTGCGCCCCCGAACTGCGGTGCGGTGTCGGCGCGCTCCACGTGCGCGACCCCGGTGCCGTTGCGGTCGCGCACGGTGACCGCCACGCGATACACGCCGGGACGCAGCGCCAAAGACTGCTGATAGATGATGCTCTCGTCGGCGCGCGCCGTCTCCTGGAAGGTACGCACCCGCACCGCCTCGTCGGTGGCGAACTGCCGGAGCGCGCCGGTGTCGCCCCGGAACGCCACCTCCACGCGATACTGCGCCGCGTAGCCGCGGCCGTCGCGCTGGAAGGTGAGGGAGTGATTCGCGAGCGACATCGCGAAGACGGCGAGCGTGGAGTCGGGCGTGGCGGCCGCGAGGTAGCGGACCGTCGCCACGAAGGGCAGCGGCGGGCCCGCGACGAGCAGCCCCATCGCGCCGAACGGGCTCCCCGCGTCGAACAACGTCGACACCGCCGCCTCCGGCGCCGGCCGCGTGCCTGTCGCGCGCGGCGCCGCGCTGCACGCGGCCCCCGCGACCGGGAGGAGGAGCACCACCACCGCTCGTCTCACTTGCTCAAACCTCACATCCGGGCTTAGTTTCGCGCGTTCCCATGCCCAACGAGAACCTCGCCGGTCGCACCATCGCCGGCTACCGTCTCCTCGCCCGCGTCGGCGAGGGAGGCACGGCCGAAGTGTACCGCGCCGAGCACGCCGAGCGCGGCAAGTGTGCGTTCAAGGTATTGCGCGCGCGCCTCGCGAGCGACCCCACGGCGGTCAAACGCTTCCTGCGCGAAGCGGGCTACGGCTCGCGCGTGCACCACCCGGGCGTCGTCCGCACCTACGATTTCGGCGAGGCGGATGGGCTGTATTACCTCGCCCTCGAATGGGTCGACGGCGAACCCCTCGCCGATTACGTACACCGGGCCGGGCCGCTCGCTCCGGCGCGCGTGGCCGACCTCATCCGCCAGCTCGCCGACGCGCTGATGGCGGCGCACCAAGCGGGCATCATCCATCGGGACTTGAAGCCGGAGAACATCATCTACGACGCGCGCCAGCGCACGGTGAAACTCCTCGACTTCGGGATCGCGCGTGACGCCGAGCTGCCTCCTGAGGAGCGCCTCACCCGCACGGGATTCTTCGTGGGCACGCTCCAGTACGTGGCGCCGGAAGCGTTGTCGGGTGAGCTGGTGGACGAGCGCGCCGACATCTACAGCCTCGCGACGATCACCTATTGGCTGCTCACTGGTCGCCATCCCTACGGCGGTCGCACGCCGCGCGAGTTGTTCCGGCAGCTCCTCACCGAGCCGCCCTTGCCGCTCTCGAAGGCGGCCCCGCGGGCGCGCTTCCCACGGGCGCTCGAGGCGGCCGTGATGCGCGGTCTGGAGCGCGAGCCCGACCGCCGCCAGCCGACCGTCGCGGCCTTCGCCGACGACGTCTGCGCCGCCGTGGCCCCGGCCGGTCGCGGGGAGGGTGCGGAGAAGGAGGGGAGCGCACCTCCCGGTCGGTCCAGCTTGCTCGGCGCCCTGCGCCGCGTCGTGCGCGGCGACGATTCGTAGTAGTCTTCGCTACTACTAGCGCTTCATTTGGCGTCCGTCCCTGACCTTGAACGACGGCTCCGCGAGCTCCTGCGGCAACGCTCGGTGACGCGCGGCGAGTTCACCCTCGCCTCCGGCCGACGCTCGACCTATTACATCGACGCCCGCCGCACCACCATGTCCGGCGAAGGGCTCGCCACGATCGGCGCCCTGGGACTCGCCCACCTCGACGCCCGCGGCTGGGCGCCCGAGCTCGTCGGGGGCCTCACCCTCGGCGCGGATCCCGTGGCCTATGCGATCGCCGCCGCCGCCCACGCGCGCGGGCGTGCCATCGACGCCTTCACCGTCCGGAAGGCCGCGAAAACCCACGGCACTGGGCAACGGATCGAAGGAGCATTCACTCCGGGCGCGACGGTCGTGGTGGTCGAAGACGTGATCACCACCGGGCAGTCGGCGCTCGAGGCGAGCGCGGCGATCGTCGCGGCGGGCGGCCGCGTGCTGGGCGTGCTTGCCGTCGTGGACCGCGAAGAGGGCGGTCGCGCGCGGCTCGAGGCAGCAGGCCATGCGGTTGAGGCGCTCGTCACGGCGCAGGAGCTGGGCGTGGGATGACGGCCAAGGCGGGGGGCAGCGGGGGCAGCGGGGGCGGCGCTCGCGGCGGGCCGGGTGGGCGTTTGCCGCCGGCATCCCCAAACGTGTATGATCCCCCTCCAATGAACGGGCCGCCACCCCTTCCGACCCGCCGCTCCCTGGCCGCCCGGGTGCGGGGCTGGAAGGACGACGCCACCGGCCTCGAGCAGCGGCTGAAGGACCTCGAGACGATCGCGCGCAGCCACCGGTTGCGCCGCGTGATGGTCGCGTTCGGTTTCGGCCTCGGGCTGGTCGGCTGGATGTCCCAGACCGTGAAGACGTCGCCCTCGACCATGGTGCTCGTCGCGGGCGGCGCCGCGTTCGCGAACGAGCTGCTCGGGCTCATCAACGAGCGCGGCTGGTACCGCTGGTGGTTCGTGTACGCTCTGGCGGTCTTCGACGTCCTCCTCGTAGCCATCCTCATCGTCTGGTTCGGGCATGGTGGCTTCATCGCCGCCTTCTTCCTGGCGGTGCTCCCCTATGCCTTCGACCAGGGGCACACCGTGGGGAACTTTCTCGTCCTCGTGGCGGCGCTGGCCTACCTCGGCGCCAGCTACTTGCACCGAGCGCTCTACGAGCCCGGAGCCGCGTTCACCGGGGTGGGGCTCGAGACCGTCGTCTTCATGCTCGTGGGCTTGGCCCTGAAGCGCATTCCCGCCACCCTGATCGAACGCATCCGGCATGCCCGGAGCGTGATGGGCGAGGCCGAGCGCGGCTACCTCGCCGTGCGCGCCCCGGCCGGCGAATCGGATGAGCTCGGCTTTCTCGAGCGCAGTTTCAACCGCATGATCGAGGAGATCGGCGGCACGATTTCCACGGTGCAACGCGAGGCGGACGAGGTGGCGGCGTTCGCCGAGGAACTCGCGGCCGCGGCCGAAGAGCTGCACGCGACATCGGAGACCGTGACCCACACGGCCCAGCGGCTCGCGGGCGACCTCTCGCAGCAGCGCGACATGGCGGAGGCGGCGCGCGGCGAGAGCGCCAAGGCGGCGGAGCAGGCGGAAGCGCTGCGCGAGCGCGCCGAGCTGATGCAGGCGGACGCCGCCCGCCTCGTGGCCGCGGCGGAGCGCGGCCGGGAACGCGTGGCACGGGCGAGCCAGACGTTGCGCACCGTGGGTGAGGAAGTGCGGGCCACCGCCGCCACCGTGGCTGGTCTCTCAGGGATGTCGGAGCGGATCGGCGTGTTCGCCCAGACGATCGCGCGGATCGCGCGCCAGACCCACTTGCTCGCCCTCAACGCCGCGATCGAGGCGGCGCGCGCCGAGGAGCACGGGGAGGGCTTCGCGGTCGTGGCGGATGAGGTGCGCGTCCTCGCGGCGGAGGCGGGCAAATCAGCACGCGACGTGGCCGAGCTCGTGTCCGAGCTGCGCGCCGGCATCGACGCCGCGGCGCGCGCCATGCAGTCGGGGGAGGCGAAAGTACGCGACATCGGCGCCGTGGCAGCAGAGGCGGATGGCGCGCTCCAGGAGCTGCATCAGGGCATCGCGCTGGTGGGCGATCTCGTGAATGCCGCCGCCGAAGTCTCGCGCGGCCAGGCCCAGCGGCTCGCCGCGCTCGCCCAATCACTCGAGCGTGTAGCGGCCATCTCCAGCACCTCCTCCTCGCGCGCCGACGGCGCAGCGGCCGCCACCCAAGCCGAGATCACCTCGATGGGGGATCTCTCGGCGACTTCCCAGCAGCTCGCCCAGCTCGCCGAACGCTTGCGGGCGAGCATCGCGCGCTTTTCGGTGCTCAGCCGCGACGCCGCAAGCGGCGAGGCGCCGGGGACGCGCGCCGCGGCGGACTGAGCCGGCCCGGCGCGCCAACGTCAGTCCCATACCCGCGCGCGCAGCGGGTTGAAGTTCCCGAGGCGCGTGAGATAGGGAACGATCAGCCGGGCGATGTAGCGCGCGAGCGTCTGCTCGAAGGGAAGCCCCTTGCGGAACTCGGTCGCCTTGACCCCCCAGGCGGCCTGGATGTGGCGCCCCAGGCTCTGCCCCGACCCGAAATCGAGACGGGACGCCACGTCGTCGACCGTCAACCCGGGAGCCTCCAGGTGATGGGCTGCGTACACCATGCGCATCCCGGCGAGATAGGTCTTCGGAGAGGGAAGCCCCGCCCGCCAAAAGCGCGAGGTGAGCGTGTCGGGAGACACGTGTAGGCGGTCGGCGAGCTGGGCCACCGTGGGGATCTCCGGCGCGAGCTCCACCACGGCGGTGAAAAACGCGCGCGCCTCGCTGCTCACCGGGCCGAGGACCGGTGGGAGGCGGGCAAGCACGCGGGCCGTCACGGGCTCGGGGGTCTCCGCCAGCACCTGCCCCAGGCGCTGCCATCCCTGGGGATCCGTGCAGTCCACCGCCGCGCGAACTCCGCTGCGGCCGAAACTCAACAGCGTGTTGGGCGCCTCGGGGTCACGGTGCGACAGGACCGCCACGGTCGCGATCCCTGGGAATTCGCGCACGAAGGTCGCCACGAGGGGCTCCGCGTCCCGGCACTCGTGCACCGAAACCACAAGCGCTTCGAGCGAGACGCTGCGGGCAGCGTTGAGCGCCCCGCGCAACGACGTCTCGTGGCGCGTCGTGAAACGCCCGCTCCCGACCGCGTCCAAACGCGCCCGGTCCCGCTCCGCCACGACGCTGCAGACCGTGATCATGGCGGTCACGAGCGTAATGCCGCACTATCAAATCACCGTCAAATTTTTCCGACCCGCGTGGGAGCCCTGCACCGTACACGACCCGAACGTTTCCCAAGCGGAACCCGAAACTATCATTTTTCCGTCAAATTACCGTCAAATGACCGCGGTCAACCGACCAAGAACTGAGCAACTGAGCGTCCTCGCCGAGCGGCTGCGCGGTCATGTCGCCCAGCTCGAGGGGGTCCGCCATCCCACCGCTGCGCCCGAGCGCCACCGGGCCGCCCGAGAGTACGTGGCCAACGGGTTCCGCACGCTCGGGCTTGCGGTCACGCTCGACCCGTTCGCATTTCGTGGTCGCACCTATCACAACGTTGTCGCGGTCCGCCCCGGCCGCGACGCGCGCCGTCCCCGACTCGTCGTCGCCGCACATTTCGACTCGACCGCGCACACCCCGGGAGCGGACGACAACGCGAGTGGGGTTGCAGCGTTGCTCGAGTGCGCGCGGGCGCTCGCGGCGCTCGAACCGCGAGACGGCGTAGAATTCGTGGGGCTGGACTTAGAGGAGCTCCAGACGATCACCGGCCGCTACCGCGTCGGGAGCTCGGCCCTCGCCCGCGCGAAGCGCGCGCGCGGCGAGCAGCTCAACGGCGCCTTGATCCTCGAGATGGTCGGGTATCGCGACCCGGCGCCCGGCTCGCAGATCGTGCCGCCGCTCGTCGGCATCACCGTCCCCAGGACGGGGGATTTCCTCGCCGCGGTAGGCGACACGCGCTCCCGCAGGCTGCTCGACGAGTTCGTGACCGGCGCCCGGGCTGCGGCACCCGAGCTGCCCCTGGTCCCGTATCGCGCCCGGCTGCGCGGCTGGCTGCTGCCGCTCACGCGTCTCTCCGACAACGCCTCCTTCTGGGACGCGCGCTACCCAGCCCTGATGCTGACCGACACCGCCTTCCTGCGGAATCCGCATTACCACCAGGCCAGCGACACGGCGGCCACGCTCGATTACGCCTTCATGGCCCTGGTCACGGTTGCGACGATCGGCGCCATCGCGCGGCTCACCGATGCGCGCTGACGCCCCGGGCCCGGTGCCGCGGCGCGCCGCGCCCGGGGCCCTCCTCCTCGTCGTGGCGACGGTGGCGCTCGCCGCCGCCGGCGCGGCGTGGTTTTTCCGGTCCGCCGCCTTCGTGCGGCGGGATCCGGGGGTTCTGTACCGGGATCCGACGACGCTCGACGCGCTCCTTAAGCGTGCCAATGACGCGGAGCGCGCGGGCCACCGCGCCGCCGCGATCGCCACCTACCGCTTCGTGGCGGCAGTGGGCGACACGACGGGGCGAGCGCAGGAGGCCGGCGGCGCGGGGGGGGTGGAAGTGGCTCGCTACGTCGCCGCCGCGCGGGCGGGCCTCAGGCGCCTAGGAGTTGCCGATACACTGCGAGGTCCGCCGCACTGAAGCACACGAACCGCACCACCTCGAGCGACGGGGCGTGGGCCAGTTCCGCGCGCACGGTCTCCACGGCGACGGCTGCCGCCTGAGCGATGGGATAGCCGTACGCGCCCGTGCTGATCGAGGGAAACGCGATCGAGCGCAGCGCGTGCCTCGCGGCGAGCCCGAAGACGCTCACATAGCAGCGGCGGAGCAAGTCCGCCTCCCCCCGCCCGCCGCCGCTCCACACCGGTCCGACGGTGTGGATGACGTAGCGCGCCGGGAGCCGATAGCCTCTGGTGAGACGCGCCTCCCCGGTGGGACAGCCGCCGACGCGGCGGCATTCGTCCAAGAGGTCGGGCCCGGCGGCCCGGTGGATCGCGCCGTCCACCCCGCCTCCGCCCAACAGGGTGGTGTTGGCGGCGTTGACGACGGCGTCGACCGTCTGTCGCGTGATGTCGCCCTGCACCGCTTCGAGGTTGGCCACTCCCCGGGAATCTAGCGCCGGCGGTCTGCGCCCCTATTGTTACGCGTGCCCCGTCCGCCCGTGCGGCGCGGGTGGGACGAAACGCCATGGCTGGACGCGACCTCATCGAGCGGGTCCGCAGGGTCCTGGGTGACCGCTACACCGTGCTGCGGGCGGTGGGGCGGGGCGGGAACGCATCCATCTTCGCCGGCCGTGACGCGGCGGGGACCGTGGTGGCCATCAAGGTGTTGCACCCCGAACTCGCCGTCTCGGTAGCGGCCGACCGGTTTCTGCGCGAGATCCGTTACGCCGGGCAACTCAACCATCCGCACATCGCCCGGCTGCTCGACAGCGGAGAGACGGACTATCTCCTCTGGTACGTCATGCCCTACGTGCCGGGGGTGACGCTGCGGGAGAAGTTGCGGCAGGAGGGGCGGCTGCGCGTCCCCGCCGCGGTGCGCGTCGCGGTCGAGCTGCTCGAAGCGCTCGAACACGCGCATGCCCACGGCATCGCCCACCGCGATATCAAGCCGGACAACGTGGTGCTCTCGCCCGCCGGCGCGGTGCTCGTGGACTTGGGCATCGCGCGCGCGATCGCGAGCTCGGGCGACGACCGCGTGACGCGGAGCGGGTTCGTGGTGGGCACCGAGGCCTACATGAGCCCGGAGCAGGCGGCGGGCGCCCCTGACGTCGACGGCCGCACGGACCTCTACTCCGTGGGCATCCTGTTGTTCGAGTGTCTCGCCGGCCGGCCACCCTTCGACTCGGCGAGCCCAGCGGCGGTGCTGGACATGCACCAACACCGCCCCGCCCCGGAGCTGCGCAGCGTCCGGCGCGACGTGCCCAAGGATCTCTCCGCGATCGTGGCGCGCGCCCTCGCGAAAGCGCGCGCTGAGCGGTGGCAACGGGCGGAGGAGATGCGCGCGGCGCTCGCGCCCTTCCTCGCCGCCGACTGACCCGCTGGCCCGTTCCCCCCCGCCCCTACTACACTGGGGGCATGCGCATCCCCGGCATCGCCATCCTCGGCATCGTCCTCGGTTCGGCGTGTCAGCCGCAGGCGAAGCGGCTCTTGGTGCTCGACCTCGCACTCGCGGATCCCGCGCTCTTAAGCGGCACCGCCCGGCCCTGGACCGACGAGGGGTACCGGGTGGAGTATCGCCGGTTCTATCCCCACCTCGCGCGCACTGACCTTGAGCGCTACCGAGTGGTCCTCTTCCTGCTCGGCCGCGAGCCGGAGGCGCCCTCGGACGCCCTCACGGTCGGCGACTTGGCGCTCCTCACCGAATGGGTGGAGCGGGGAGGCGTGGCGGTGCTGGGGTACGACGCCGACGGCGAGGGGTACTTAGACCGCTGGACCGCGAACCGCTGGCTCGCGTACCTCGGGACGGGGATCGTGATCGGGGACCGCCTGCTCGAGGACACGACCGTCCGGACGTTGACCACGAGCGGTCGGCCCCAACCGTGGGCGGAGGCGCGCGCGGTGGGTAACGAGCCCCTGGGCTCCGTCTACGATCCGTTTCCGCTTGATCGCAACGACGTGGTGACCACGCGCGACCGCGCGGCGCTCCTCGCCGTCACGTCGCCCCACGCCTTTGTGCGCGTGCCCCGCACCCCGTCCGCCCGCGCGTCCGCCGGCGTCGTCGCCGCCACCCGCGTCCGCCAAGGGCTCGTGATCGTGATCAGCCGGCACGCGCTCGGGGCGCTCGGGGCCCAGTTCCGGCCGACCACGACGCCGCTGGGGCCGAGCGACGCGCTCGAGGGCACGTCTGCGTTCCTCCGAGCGCTGGCCCGCTGGACCCGCCGGCCCGCCGAGTGGGCCCACGTACCGCCTGCGATGCGCGGCACGCCGCTCACGCTGCAGCAGGCCCCGAGTCCGGTGGAACTCGCCCCGGTCCCGCGCGCACCCCCGAGCGGCGCCGACACGGTCGTCCTCCCGCTCGGGCCCGATCCCAAGTTCGAGCGCGCGACGAGCGTCCCCGAGTGGCTGCGGCAGCAAGGGGTGCGGCTCCTGTGGGCGCCGCTCCTGCCCTGGCACGACGGCCACCGCGTCCCGCGGTCGAATGCTTCGCTCGATTCCCTCGTCACTCTTCTCGACGTCGGAGGATTCAACCTGCTCGGCGGGGATGCGGCCCCCGAGGAGACGGATTCCGTACACGTGCGTTGGGAGCAGCGCGCCGCCGTCCGCCGGGCCTGGGAGGCCGCCGTGAGTCGGCTCGAGCCCACGAGCGTCGCGTGGATCCCGGTGCTCGACTACGACCACGCGCGCCGCGCGCCCCCGGACTCCTCGCGCGGGGCGCGCGGTGAGGCGCTCGCCGCGCCGTGCGCCCTCGACTCCACACTCTGGGCGGACGGACTCGCCGCTCCCTACGGCGCCCTGGCACGGCTCGCCGCCGAGCAACGGACGCTGGTGATCGCGCTCGGCTGGGACGTCACCGGGACGAAGGGGTATTCGATGGGGCAGGAGTTCTGCGACGCCGCATGGCGGCGCGGGACGAGCGAGTTCGCCGCGACGGGAGCGGGACGGCTCGACTCGCTGCCCTACACCGCCCGCTACGCCACGCTCCGCGACGCCGGGCTGTTGCCGCGCTACTATCGCGCGCTCGAGCGTGAGGTCGCGGCGCGCGCCGCCGCGCTCCGCGACCACATCCTGCGCCAGCGGCAGGATCTCTATTTCGCCTTCCGGCTCCCCGCGCTTCCCGGCGACTGGTTCACGCTCGGCCTCTTGCGCGGCTTCAGTCTCCCCGACCGGCCCTTGCTCGTGTTCACGCCCGAGTTGCGCACGCGACGCCTCGCCGCCCTGTATCGCGCTGGGGGCCTGAACCTCGCCCACGCGCTGAGCCTCCCGCCGGCGGCGCTCACGACGCGCGACTGGAGCGACCTCCGGCGCCTCGTGTTCCGCGAAAACGATGGATTCTCGCTCGCCGCCGAGGACGCGGCGAGCCTCGGCAAGCGCGTCCCGCTCGACAGCCTCGGCCGCCTGCTGCGACGCCTGACGCGGTAGCCTTGCCCCAACCCCGCGAGGGTCCGTATTTTCCGGGCGGGTGGCGGTAGGGTGCGATGGTCGCGGCATGCCGACAACCGGTGTGTCGAGGAAAGTCCGAGCTCCATCGGGCAGACTGCCAGGTAACGCCTGGGCGCCGCGAGGCGACGGAAAGGGCCACAGAGAACAGACCGCCCTTTCTCCAAAGGGTAAGGGTGAAACGGTGGGGTAAGAGCCCACCGCGCGCCTGGTAACAGGCGTGGCACGGTAACCCCCAGTCGGAGCAAGGCCAAGTAAGCAGCGAGACCCGGCCCGGGTCGTCAGAGCTGCGGGTAGGCCGCACGAGGTGGCTGGCGACAGCCATCCCAGAGAGATGACCATCTGCCCGCTCCGGCGGGCAAACAGAACTCGGCTTATGGCCCTACCGCCCGCCACCCGATGACCTCCCCCTCGAAGCCCTATCCGGCCCACTGGGAGCAGGTGGCTGACCTGCGCGTGTTCCGCACGACCGCGGAGGAATGGGAGAAGCTCATCGGCTGGCGCGCCGACATGCGCAAACGCGGCTGGAAGCTCTTGCGCGTCGCGAGCGAGGGGCACGAAATGGTGGCGGTCTTCGGGCGCACCAAAGGCGAGCGCGCCTCCCCATGAGCTTCCGTCTCCTCGTTGCTGCCTGCGTCGTCGGCGGCGCCTGTGCCTCGGCTCACTCCACGCCGGTCGTCGTCCCGCGCCCCGACTCGGCGCCGACGAACTCGCCCGCCGCCGCGCCGGCAGGCCCGGCCCCCCGCGAAGCCCGGCGCAGCGATGCGGTCCGCTACGGGCCCAGCGCGGTGCGTTACCTCGTGCATCGGCAGGTGCATCGCGAGACCCTCGGGAGCCAGCTCCAGGTGCAGAATCTAGGGGTCCGGATCTTCGTCACGATGGCGATCACGGGTCCGGCCGACAGCGTGGGCTACCCGGCGACATTCAGCGTCGATTCGATCGCGGCCGATTCCGGCACCCCGCCGCTGGTCAGCAACTCCTTCGCGAAGGTCCGCAAACTCGTCTACGCCGGTCGCGTCGTGCGCCGCGGGGAGTTCGTCAACGTCGTGGCCTCCGACAGTGCCTTGGCGCAGGCGGCCGCCCAACTGATCGGGACCTTCCGCGACTTCCTGCCGCGCCTGCCCCCCGACGGGGTCGCGCCGGGCGCGACCTGGGCCGACACCGTCGAGATGACACAGAAGAGCGCCGATGCCGCCAGCGCCCGTCACGCGGTCCTCCGGGCGACGGCCGCGGCGGGGGCGCCCGTCGCCGGCCTGCCGAGCGTGCGCGTCGAAACCAGTCAGTTGTACACCGTGACGGGCAACGGGAAGAACCTCGGCCAGCCCTACGAGCTCTCGGGCGCCGGGACGGCGAGCGCGACCGCCATCATCACCGCCGACGGCCGCTACCTCGGGGGCGAGGGCAGAGACTCGACCTCGTTCACCTACCGCCTGCTCGCCCGGGGGGATCAAGTCCCCGTCATCCAGGTGACCCGCACGACGGTGGCGGTGCTGCCGTAGTGCCCCCGCGACGGGCGCGCGGGCATGTCCCGGCGCTCTTGGCCGCGTGCGTCCTCGCCGCCAGTGCGCGCGCGCAGGTGGCACCCAACCGCGCCGCACGCTACCTCGCCACCACCGACGTCACGGACGCGCGCGCCCTGTGGGTGAATCCCGCCGGGCTTGCCCTCTACGAGGAAGCCTCTCTCAACGCCGACGTCACGGTCGGAAGCCCGGGCCCCGGCGGCCGGCTCGAGCAGCTGACGCTCGGCGTGGTCTCGCGAGGGCTCGCGTTTGGCTACCAGCGGGACGTGTTCGCCGCGGGCGTCCGCGGCCACACCTACCGCCTCGGCTACGCCGTGGGGCGCAACGGCTTCGCCGCCGCCGTCGCGGCGGCGCTGTATCGCGGCGGCAGCTCGAGCAGCGGATGGGACGCGGGCGTCCTGGACGCTGTGGGGACGAACCTCGTGGTGGGCGGGGTGATCGCGAACCTCGGCCAGCCCGTGGTGCGGGGGGTCACCCTGCCCGTCACCTATGGGGCGGGCGCCACGCTCCGCGTTCTCGACGCGCGCGCCGCGCTGTCGGCGGACGCCCGCTTCACGTCAGCCGGGGCCCTCGGCTACGCGTTCGGCGCGCGGGCCACGTTGGGGGCGGCGGGCCGCGCGCCACTTGGCCTCCTCGCCCGCCTCGACACCGACCGCGGCCTGCGGCGGACGGCGTTGGCGTTCGGCATCTCGCTCGGCGGGGCCGACGAGGCCGGCCTCGTCGGCACCACCCCGGGGGACGTGACGCGCCTCGACGCGCTCAGCGTATACGGTGTGTCCACGCGCCGCTTTGCGGGCCCGCGGACGCGCGTCAGGGGTTGAGCCGCAAGGTGAGTCCCGCCGCGTCCCCGCCGAGCAGTTGCCGCAGCCGGGGCGTCATCGCGTACACCGCGCGCAGCGAGAGGCTGTGGAACACCGTGTCCGCACGTCGGCCGGGCACGGCGAGGACCATGTGGAGCACGGACCCGCGCCGCGGCTCCAGCCCGTAGCGCACCCGTACGCTGTCCCGGGGATAGGACCGCACGCGGCGCGGCGTCGCGACCGTGACCGTCCGCCGCGTCACCACCAGCGTGATCGTATCCTCGGCCCCGCCCGGCACGAACACATACAACGCCGCATCGCCCGGCCGGAGGACCCCGAGACGGCGCAGCCGCTGCGCCAGGCTATCCGGGACGGGGGCGCTGACCGACACGCGGGGAGGACGCGACAGGACGACCGCCGCGACGAGCGCGAGCCCCGCCGCCACGACCACGCCCCCCGCGATCCGTGCGGCCGCCACGAGCCCGCGTCCCAGCTCGAGCCGGTCGCGCGCCGCGGTGGGCAGCGCCGCGACCAGGGCCCGGCTGAGCTCGTCGGCCGTCTGATAGCGCTCGTCGGGGTCCTTGGCCAGCATTCGCTCGACCACGGCCACTAACCCGGGCGGCACGTCGCTGCGCAGCCGAAGGATGGGCGGCGGCTCCGCCGTGGCCTGTTTCATCAGGACCGATTGCGCCGATTCGCCGTCGAACGGCGGGGCCCCGGCGAGCATTTGATAGAGCACGACACCGAGGGCGTAGATATCCGATCGCCGGTCCACGCGCTCACCTGTCGCCTGCTCGGGGCTCATATAGTGCGGCGTCCCGACCACCATCCCCTCGGTGGTGAGTTGGCTGACCGAGGCCTCCTGGGCCGCCTTGGCGATGCCGAAATCGGTGACGAGCACGTGCCCCGATCGGTCGAGCAGGACGTTATCGGGCTTGATGTC
>DATLKW010000056.1:0-1874 GCA_035538175.1 Gemmatimonadales bacterium
CTCCATCGATGACGGCGCCAAAACCGGCACCGTGGTCAAGATCGGCCACCGACGAGATGTGTACCGCTGATCGATAGTGGGATGAAACGCACGCTGCCACGGGCTCAACTGAGCATCCCACCATCCCGGCCCGCACTCACCGATCCGCGTCCACGATCACCGTGACGCCCACCGGCACCTCGACCCGCGCCCGCACTTGGGCGTGATCGAGGAGCATCCGAGAGCGCCCTCGGTTGCTACTTGAGATCCACGCTTCCCAAGCGCTGGACGCCTGACAGCGCGAGCCAGAGGCGTTTACGCGTCGAGTCCACAGCCATATTCCGGATCACAGACCCTGCGGTCGGGATCTTCACCGTCTCGGTCTGTTCCGTCGTCGGGTCGAACGCCGCGAGATCGTCCGTCCCCGACTCGTCGTACCAGATCCGCCCATCGGTGCCACTCGCGATGCCGTACGGCCGGCTGCCGTCGCCCCCTGGGCAGAGAAACTCGCGCACCTTCGCCGTCGCCGGGTCGAGGCGGCCGAGCCGCCCGCGCCTGTAGTCGGAGTACCACACGATCCCCTGGCCGTCGACCACGAGCCGCCGGGGCCGCGCCCCAGGATCGGGGAGCGGGAACAGGCGGAGGGCCCCGTCCGCCGGAGTGATGCGGCCGATCTGGTTCGTGCCGAACAGGGCCATCCAGATCATGCCGTCCGGGGCGGCGACGAGACCGTAGGGGTGGGCGTCGGCAATGGGCACAGGGTAAAGCTTCGCGTTGCCCGAACCGGGATCGAGCACGCCGTACAGGTTCGCGCCCTGAGCGGTAAACCAGACCTTGCCTTGATGAAACAGTGGCGTGTGCGGGTCGCGCGCCGCGGACGGTAGCGGGAACTCTTTGATCGTACCCGTCTGCGGATCGAGCCGGCCGAGCCGGCCGCTAAAGTTACCCGTGTACCAGACGCCCCCGTCGGGCGCGACGACGATGCCGTGCGGGCCCGACGCCTTCGTCGGAGTCGCGTAGTCGGTCACCTTCCCCGTCGCCGGGTCGAGCCGACCGATATAGCTGTTCTGCTGGTCGGTGTACCACACAATCCCGTCAGCGCCGACAGCCGGGTCGTGCGGGAACGCGCGCGGACGCGGTAACGGGTACTCGACGATCGCATGTGGGGCGGCCCCCGCGACGAGGACGAGCGGCAGGCCAAGCCACAGCGCACGTAGGCGACGCATAGTGCCTCTCTTTCTCCACTCGGCCGATCGAATCACGCGGCCCCCGCAGCAACCCGCTGCGTTCGACCGCGAATCTGAGCTGGAAGTCTAGAGGGCGGTTCTCGCGAGCGTCAATGAACCCGTGCCGGCGCAGTGTGACTGGCGGGGACGGGTCGGGGGCGGGGGCCCGGCAACCCGGCCCAGATCGACCGCGCCACCCGGATGGCCCCGAGCGGCCGCACTGGCGCGTACGATCTCAGGGACGCACGGTTGATGCCGGCACGTCCTTGACCCGCTGCTCGCGCGCGAGCACATGGATCGGCTCGAGTCGTTTCGCTTCAATGGCCGCGTTCAGCGCGGGGAGCTCGTTCGCAGCCCAGGCGTCGAACGCCGCCACGACGTCCGCGAGCTCGCGCGCGATTGCGTCGCCTCGCTCGAGCTGTGTCGCCGCGGGCCGCCCCTCGTAGAACACAATGTTGCCGTACAGATCGGTGAGGTTCTCACGCAACCGCTCCTCGCCCGTGATCATCCCGCCCTCCTTCGTGGCGACGATCCGCTTGCGTAACGCGTCCACCGCCCCCGACGCGCGGGTGAGACGCGGGACGAGCGAGTCACCCGCCGGAAGTTTCGCCGCGCGATCGTCGAGCGCGAGCCGCGCGCCATTGATCCGCGCCACGGCGGACGTCATGT
>DATLKW010000057.1:0-8222 GCA_035538175.1 Gemmatimonadales bacterium
AACCTCCAGGTCAACCGCTCGGTTAACAGCGGTGACCGCAACGGCGTGCGGGCGGCGTTCCGCATTGCGCCGAGCGGAAACTTTACCATCACGCCGCGCATCGTGTACCAGCGGGCGAAGGCCGACGGGTGGAATCGCAACGACGCCTTCAACATTCTGGCCAATCAGTATACGACGTCCCGCCCGTCCGTCGCGCTCGGCCCGCGGCAGCTCTTCACCCAACTAGCGGAGCCCTTTACGGACGATTTCGTACTGGGCGACCTGAACTGGAAGTACGACTTCGGCACGGTGACCCTGACCTCGATCACCTCGTACACGCACCGCGACATCCTGGTCGTGCGCGATGCGGGCGCGCTCACCTCTAGCATCACCGGCGGCAGCATCGGGCTGCCGGAGAACGTGTACACGCTCGACGCCTCGCTCGGCGACCACACCCTGTCGAGGGTGTGGACCCAGGAGGTGCGCCTGTCGGGCGGTGCCGACCGGCTGCGCTGGCTCGTGGGCGGGTTCTATAGCAACAACAAGCGCCACTACGCGCAGGATTTGTACGTCGCTCGGTTCGAGGAGCTCTCGGGTATCCCCACGACGGGTCTCCGGGCACCCAAGGATCACCTCTTCTGGTCCGACCTGAACTACGCCCTCACGCAGAGCGCTGCCTTCGGCGAGGCGACGGTCAGCGTCACGCCCGCGCTCGATCTGACGGGTGGCCTGCGCTACTACCACTTCTCCGAGGACCGCCAGCAGATCTTCGACGGCATCTTCGGCAACGACAGCACCGGCAAGAGCCTCGTGTCGGTCCCGGGCTCGACCAACGCCAACGGCGTCGCGCCGCGGATCATCGCGAGTTACAAGGTGTCCGACGCGCTCACCCTGAACGCGCAGGTGTCAGAGGGGTTCCGGCTGGGGGGGATCAACGACCCGCTCAACAAGCCGCTCTGCACGCCGCAGGACCTCGCCACCTTCAGCGGGAGGGACTCCTGGAAGGACGAGAAAGCGTGGAACTACGAGGTCGGAGCCAAGTCCCGTCTCGCCGGCGGCCGGGCCTCTATTAACGTGTCGGCGTTCTACATGGACGTCAAAGACCTCCAGTTGACGCTCACGGCGGGCTCGTGTTCCTCTCGCTTGATCTTCAACGTGCCCAAGTCGCGCAGCGCGGGGCTTGAGTTCGAAGCCACAGCCGCGCCGAGCGATCACGTCGACTTCGCCGTGTCCGCGGCACTGAACGACTCCAAGCTGCAGTCGACGGTAACGACGACGAGCTCGAGTGGGCAAGTCAGCGTGGTGTCGGGGATCCAGGACGGCAATCGCCTCCCGAGCGTCCCTCACGTGCAATTCAGCGCCGCCCTCACCTACGGGTGGTCCATCGCCCACGGGTCGCGGGCCTTCATCACCGCGAGTAACCAATACGTCGGCTCGCACTATACGCTGATCGACGACTTGGGCTCGCCCGGCCTGCCCGTCTGTCCGTCCAGCCAACCCAACTGTCCGTTCGGCACGGTGAACCTGAACTCGTTCGGCTCCCACACGATCGGCGGACCGCTCACGCAGTCCACGTTCACGTTCGATCCGCTTTTGCCCGCCTACGACATCGTGAACCTGCGCCTGGGCGTGCGGCGCGAGAACTGGGAAGTGGCGATCTTCGGGACCAACCTGACCGACACCCGGGCCTTGCTTGCTCTGGATCGGGAGCGGGGCACACGCGCGCGGGTGGGCTATCTGACGAACGTGCCGCGCACTACCGGGATTACGCTCGGCTTCAACTACTGAGAGCCAGTCCCGACGCGAGCACACTGAAGAGCCCCGCGGTTCGAGGTGCGAACCCTCGACCCCGCGGGGCTCAGCCGTTTCGGGGGCCGGCCTCGCCTCAGCTCGCCCGCGCGAGCTCGAAGAGGTACTCGACGAACGACCGGGTCGCCCCGTCCAGGCCGCGCACGCTCGGGCGGGCGGACTCGATGATGTAGTACTCGTCCGGGGCATGGGCCCCGCTGCCGTGCCCCATCCCGAAGTGCCCGGCGGGAAGCCGGAGCGGCTCGCCGGTGAACACGTAGCCCGGCCACGAACCGGCGATCCGCGGCAGTATGACCGGATCGACGCTCGAGCGGCGGTACACGGCGAGCTGCGCCCGCACGAGCCCGGCGTCGGCGGGCGTGCTCGTGGGGTCGTAGCCGCCGGTCATGTTCACTTCGATGTCCCCAAACCCCCGCTTCGCGAGGTGCGCCTTCAAGGCGGCCAACGCTTCGGATGCCGTCATGTCGGGTACGAGCCGCAAGTCGAGCTTCGCCACCGCCCGATGCGGCAGGATGGTCTTCCCGCCGGGCCCCGTATAGCCGCCGACCAGGCCCTCGATGTTGACGGTGGGCCGCCCCACCAGCCGCTCGAGCGCCTCGACCCAGCCGACGTCGTGCACCCAGTGGTCCACGCCGAGCTCCTGCTTCGTCAGGGCCTCGTCGAGGCGGCGCGCCGCCGTCGCGATCATCGTCTTCTCCTGCGCCGAGAGGGGCCGGGCCTTGTCGGCGTAGCCGTCGATCGCGGGGTCGTTGCCGTCGGGCGAGACGAGCGTCGTGAGCGCCTCGACGAGATGCCACGCGGGGCTATCCACGCGCGCTTTGTTGCTCGAGTGGATGTCCTTGCGTGGGCCCCGGCCCCAGCGCTCGCCACTCGAGACGAGCTCGCACTCGATCACGCCCTTCGCGCCGAGGAAGATGGTGACCTGGCCGTCCAACCCCTGCGCCGCCGAGGGCATGAAGATGCCGAAGGTGCGGCGCAAGGCGGCCTGGACCTCGGGGCGCCGCACGATCTGCGGGAAGTGCGGCGAGCCAATCTCCTCCTCGCCCTCCGCCACGAGCACGAGGTTCACGGGCAGCTTGGCCCCCGCCCCCCGGATGGCGTGCAGCGCGGCGAGGAAGGACGCCTCGGGGCCCTTCTGATTCACGGCGCCGCGGCCCATGAGCACCTTGCCGAGCCCGGGCCGGTCGACGAGCGCGGCTGCCCACGGCGGGGAGGACCACTCGGCGGGGTCGGCCTGTTTGACGTCATACATGAAGTACAAGCCGAGCGTGCGGGGGGCGCCCGCGTCGAGCGTGGCAAAGATGCCGGGCTGGCCGTCCGTGGGGACTTTCGTCACCTGATCGAACCCCGCCTCCCGCAGCAGCCGCATGGTCAGGTCGCATCCCTCGCCCACGCCGCGGTTTTCCGCCGCGATCGAAGGCTGCCGGATCCACTCCTGCAGGCGTTGGACCGCCTCGTCGTGTCGCTTGTCGATCTGGGCGAAGATCGGCGCGAGCTCCGACTGCGCGGCTCGCACGTAGTCGGGCAGTGCGAGCGCTGCAGTGGCGGCGGCGGTGCGCTCGATGAAGGTGCGGCGATCCAAGCTCATGAAGGGCCTCCAGAGTGCGGACTCGGGGGGGCTGAAATTAGCGCGAGATGCCCGGGGGCGACACCCTCGCGGGACCGGGTTTCACCGCGGGGCGAAGGGTTTAGTCGCCCGGCTCAGATTGTGACACCCGTCTTGCGGCCAGCTTGATCGGGACGCAGCATATGGGTTCGCGTGGGGCTCAACGTCCTGACAGCTCCGTGGCAAAAAGGGAGAGGAGGGTACGTGATCCAGCGTACTTCGTTCGTTGCGTTGGCACTCTCGGCGTTCGTGGGCGTGGCCGTCGCCGCCGCCCAGGAGCGCCAGATCAGTGGGCGCGTCACATCGGCGGCGACGGGCGAGGCTGTGGCGGGTGTGGCCGTCTCGGTCACCGGGACCGCGTTCGCCGCACTGACGAGCGCCGACGGGCGTTACACCATTTCGGCACCCGCCGGCGCAGCGGCGCTGGTCTTTCGCCGCATCGCGTTCAAGCGCCGCGAAGTCACGTTGGCCGTCGGGCAGAACGCGGTCGACGTCGCGCTCGAGCCCGACGTGTTCAACCTCGAGGCCGTCGTCGTCACGGGCCAAGCGACGGGCGTGGAACGACGAAACGCGGCGATCGCGTCGACCGTCGTCACGGCAAGCGAAGTGACGGCCGCGCCAGCGCCCGCGCTTGACCGTGCCCTGCAGGGTCGCGTTCCGGGCGCCTACATCCAGCAGAACTCTGGGGCGCCGGGAGGCGGAACACAGGTTCAGATCCGCGGCTCGAACACCGTGATCGGCTCCGCCGATCCCCTCTACGTGGTGGACGGCGTCATCGTGAGCGACGCGTCGCTCTCAACCGGGCTGTTCTCGGTCACGGCGAGCGGCAATCCACAGTCCACGCGCAACGACGGCGAGAAGCAAGACGATCCCGTCAACCGGCTCACCGATCTGAACCCGAACGACATCGAGTCGGTCGAGATCCTGCGTGGCGCGGCCGCCTCGTCGATTTACGGGTCCAAGGGCGTGAACGGTGTCGTGATCATCACGACGAAGCACGGCAAGGCCGGCACGCCGCGAGCGAGTATCACCCAGCGCATTGGGTTCTCTGAGCTGTTGCGTGGTCCTGGTACGCGAGTCTTCGACACCACCGCTGCATTTGCGCAGTTTGCCACCCCCACCGACACCACCGCGGCGGCGCGAGCCGCGGCGGCGGCCGAATCCACCCTCGTGCGGTCGTACGAGTTGAACAGAACACTCCCGACCTACGACCATCTTCGAGAGATCGCCGGGCAGAAGCCGGTGGATTACGAGAGGCAGCTCGACTTGTCAGGGGGTGCTGGGAGCACGCGCTATTTCCTCTCGGGAAATGTCAAGGGCGACGGCGGCATCGTGCCAAACACCGGCGCCCAGCGCCAGAACCTGCGCGTCAACATGGACCAGACGTTCTCCGATCGGTTCAACATCACGTTCAACACCGCGTTCAGCCGGACGACGACGCAGCGCGGCTTCACCAACAACGACAATGCGGGGGCGAGCATCACCTACGCGATCGCCTATATCCCCGGCTTTGTGCCGCTTAAGCCGGTGAACGGTGTGTACCCGAACCCCGGCGGGCTGAGCTACTTCGGGGCCAACCCGTTGCAGACGACCGTGCTCGGACAGACCGGCGAGACGGCCATCCGCTTCACGGGGGGGCTGACCGGGTCGTTTCAGGCGGTCCAAACTGCCCGCCACAGCCTCAAGTTCGTGGGCGCGGGGGGCATCGACTTCTTCAACCAGAAGGACGAGATCTTCGCGCCACCCGAGTTGTATTTTGAAGCGCGGCTCCCGATTCCGGGAACGTCCACCCTCAGCAACGCCGACAGCCGGTTTACGAACTGGAACGGCAACGCCATCCACACCTACACGCCCGAGGCAGGCGGCTGGCGGGCGACCACGTCCGCCGGCGTGCAGTGGGAGGACCGCGCGCTCGGTCGCTCGCGCGACATCGCCCGAGGACTGCTGCCCGGGCAGCAGAACATCAACCAGGGCTCCGTGCTCAGCGGCTTCGAAGAGAATACACACGAGCGCACGATCGCCTTCTACGGTCACGAGGAATGGCTCGGCGTAGGCGAGCGCCTGCTGATCGCTGGCGGCGTGCGGGCCGAGCGCTCGAGCGCCAACGGCGACCAGAACAAGTTCTACTCCTTTCCCTCCGCTACAGGGTCCTACCGATTCCCCAGCCTCTTCGGGGAGGGAAGCGACCTGAAGCTGCGGTTCGCCTACGGCGAGACCGGCAACCAGCCATTGTTCGGCCAGAAGTTCACGAGCCTCCAGGGCGGCGTGGTGATCGGCGGGAACGCGGGGATCGCGGTGCCCTTGGGTGGTGGCGTGGCGGGCGATCCCGGCATTAAGCCGGAGCGCACCCGTGAGATCGAGGGGGGCGTGGATGCAACGCTGCTCGACGGGCGCGCGACGCTGGAGGTGACACTCTTCCAACGCAAGACGAGCGACCTCTTGGTCCCGATCACCCCCGCCCCCTCGACCGGGTTCTCCCTGGCCTACGCCAACGCGGGGAAGATCAAGAACGAGGGCGTCGAAGTCGCGGCCGGCATCACCCCCGTGCGGAGCCCCCGCTTGAACTGGGTGTTCCGCACGACGTTCACGAGCATCCGCAACCGCGTGCTCGAGCTGAACCTGCCAGGTGGCGCTCAGGGCTTCCGCCCGTCGAACGCCGGCTTCGGCTTGGCGTTCGGCGAGTTCTTCGTGCAGGTGGGCCAGCCGATTACGCAGATCATCGGCACCGACGACAAGGGGAACGTGATCTCCCTGGGGCAGGCCAACCCCAAGTTCCGCTGGTCGTTCCTCAACGACCTCACGTACGGGAAGGCGTCCCTCTCGTTCCTGTGGGATTGGCAGCTCGGCGGGGCGGCGCAGAACCAGACGCTCTCCCTGTATGACTGCAACAACCTGGCCCCCGACGGGGCCACCCCGGCCGGCCAGGCGCGCTACAATGCGTGCATCAACACCGGAGACGCGCGGCCGTTCGTCCAGTCTACCACGTTCCTCAAGCTGCGCGAGGCAAGCCTGAGCTACAACCTCCCCGTGGCATTGGCGAACCGCTTAGGTGCGAGCTCGGCGCGCTTGAGCGTCACCGGCGTGAACCTGCTTTGGTTCACGAATTACTTTGGCTATGACCCCGAGGTGTCGAACTACGGCGGGCAGGCCATCGCGCGGAACATTGACCTCGGCCCGTATCCGCCCTCGCGGCAGTTTTTCTTCACCATCCAGGCGGGGTTCTGACCATGCGCACGCGATTCTTCGCCGCCGGCGTCATTGCCCTGGGGGTCGGGGTGGGCTGCAACTTCGACATCACGAACACGAACCAGGCGACGTTCGACGATCTCGTCGCGACCCCGACGCGTGCCAAGCTCCAGGCCGCGGCCACCGGCCTCTTCGCCGGTGCGCGCGGTGGCATCCAGTCCTTCATCTGGCGTCTGGGCTCCATGGGGCGCGAGGGCGTCAACCTCTCCGGCAACAACCAACCGGACTTCATCGAGCCGTATTTCGGACCAGTGCAGGCCGGTGGCAGCTTCGGCGCCACGCAGTGGCTAGACCGCTATGCCCACATCCGGAGCGTGCACGTCTTCCTCCATGCGCTCGCCAGCAACCCCACGGCTCCGATCCCGGCCACGGATCATCTTTCTGCGGCGGAGATGGCGGGGGCGCGCGGCGTCGCCAACACCCTCAAGGCGCTCGCGTTCCTCTACATCATCGAGACCCGCGCGTCGCTCGGTGCCCCGGTGGACGTCGACCGGTCGGTGAGCGATCCTCCCGCCCTCTTCGTGCGTGAAGATTCGGTCTACGGCTACATCATCGGCACGCTGAACACCGCGGCCACGGACCTCGCCGCGGGCGGCTCGAGCTTCTTCTTCGCCGTGCCGCCTGGCCTCTCGGCCTTCAGCACACCGGCCACCTTCGCGCAGTTCAACCGGGCCCTCGCGGCCAAGGCCTACGTGCTGCGCGCCACGGCCCAGAATGGCTGTGGTGGCGTCCCCGCGACGTGCTACAATGCGGCGCTCACCGCACTCGGCGGGTCGTTCATCAACGCCGCCGCGCCGGCGCTGCAGCAGGGAGCGTACTTCGATTTCTCCACGGTTTCTGGCGATGCGACCAACGACCTCTCCGAGCCGCTGACCGCACTCACGTTCTTCGCGCTCCAGGACAATATCGCCGACGCGGACACCCAGCCGATCGCCGGCCACGTGCCTGATCAACGCGTGCGCGACAAGATCATGGCTGCCGTAGACACGCAGACGGCCCTGCTCGGTGCCATCCCGATCCCTGGCCAACTCAAGTTCGTCGTGTACGCGCCCGGCGGAAAGGCCGACCCGACCTACCCCATCCCGATCATCAAGAACGAGGAGCTGATCCTGCTTCGCGCTGAGGCGGGCTGGTTCACCGGTGCCAAGGCGGCCGCGATCGCGGACCTCAACATCGTGCGCACGAGCTCGGGCAAACTCGCGGCGTCGAACATCGCCACGGCGTCGGCCGACACGGCCTTCGTACGCGCGCTGCGGTATGAGCGGCGGTACTCGTTGTTGTGGGAGCAGGGCGCACGCTGGGTCGACGCGCGACGCTTCGGGCGCCTGAGCGACATTCCGGTCGATGTGCCGAGCGGCAACGTGCCTCCCTACATGGCGGTGCCGCTCACCGAGTGCCAGGCCCGCAGTCTCGCGACGCGCCCGGTGACGCAGGATGTCGTGACTTGCACGCCGCTGACGCCCTGAAGAGTGGCCTCGGTCGCGCGATGGAACACAAGGGGCGCAGCGACGCCGCGCCCCTTGCGTATGGAGGTGACTCCCCGCGGCATCAAAACGGGACATCCTCCTTATAGAGGTACCCG
>DATLKW010000058.1:0-5346 GCA_035538175.1 Gemmatimonadales bacterium
CGTCGGCTCGCTCTTGTCGAAGGACTTCCTCCACAAGGCGCGCGCGTGGGAGCTCGACAAGACCCCCTCGGTGTGCACGGGGTGCGCGCAAGGATGCAACGTCACGCTCGACACCCGTGACAATGTCGTCGTGCGGGTCCGCCCCCGTCCCAACCTCGAGGTCAATCGCTACTTCATCTGCGACCACGGCCGGATGAACTACCGCTGGATGAACCGCGGGGACCGGATTGAGGCGCCGCTCGTGAAGCGGGGCGGGGACCTGCACGCCACCGACTGGGAGGACGCGTTTCAGCACCTGACGACGCTACTCCGGGGCGCGGGGGGCAGCGCCGTGGTCCTCGCCTCGCCGAAGGCGTCCGTGGAAGCGCTGTTCTTCGCGCGGCAGCTGTTCGCCGATCGCGACTGGACCGGCGCCTTCCAGGTGGTGATGGGCGAGGAGGCCCCGCTCGACGGGGTGCCCAACCTGGCCTTGCGCGCCGAGCGGGCACCCAATGCGATGGGCGCTGAGCTGCTCGGTTACACCGCGGGCTACGCGGCCGCGTTGGCGGCGGCCGAGAAGGCCGCGGTCGTCCTGGTGCTAGACGAGCCTGAGATCACGATTCAGCCGTCGGGCACGCTCGTCTACGCGGGCACGGTGCTGCCCCCCCGCCCGCGCGAGATCGATGTCGTGCTGCCGCTCGCCAACGTGGCCGAGGAAGATGGGACGTTCGTGAACCGCGACGGGCGCGTGCAGCGCTACGCGCAGGCGCGGGTGGCGCCCGGGATGGCGCGGCCGGCGTGGTGGGTCTTCGCGCACCTGTGTGCGGCGCTCGGCCGCGGTGACGGGGTGGCGAGTGCCGCGGAGGCCTTCGCGCAGCTCACGCAGTCGGTCGAGGCGTACCAGGGGCTCGACTACGCGCAGCTCGGCTTCGCGGGCAGAGCCCTCGCCCTGACGGCTACGCCATGACCTTCTTCCTCGTCGCTTCGGCGATCAAGATCGTCATTGTCTTCACGGTTATCATGAGCGGCGTGGCGTTGCTCACGCTCGCCGAGCGCCGGATCTGCGCCTGGATCCAGGACCGGCTCGGCCCCAATCGGGTCGGCCCGCAGGGCCTGTTCCAGCCGGCCGCCGACGGGCTCAAGAACCTCGTGAAGGAGGAGACGCTGCCGGCGCGCGCCGACAAGGTGCTGTTCATGCTCGCGCCGACGATGTCGTTCGTGCCGGCCCTCCTCACGTTCGCGGTGATCCCGTTCGCCACCCCGCTCCCGACGCGCTGGGGGGACGTGGACATGGTGGTAGCGAATCTCCCCGTCGGGTTTCTCTACATCCTCGCCTTCGGGTCGCTCGGCGTGTACGGCATCGTCCTCGCCGGCTGGTCCTCGAACAACAAGTACTCCTTGCTCGGCGGGATGCGCGCGAGCGCGCAGATGATCTCCTACGAGATCACCATGGGCATGAGCACGGTTGCCGTGCTGCTCATCGCTGGGAACGTCACGCTGACGGATATCATCGCGCGCCAGTCGGCGTCCCTGTTTACCTGGAACGTGTTCCCGCTCACGCTCGCGTTCTTCATCTTCATCGTGGCCGCCTTCGCCGAAACGAACCGACTGCCGTTCGACCTCCCCGAGGCCGAGGGAGAGCTCGTCGCGGGCTACCACACCGAGTACAGCGCGATGAAGTTCTCGATGTTCTACATCGCCGAGTACTCGAATATGGTGACGGCGGCGGCGTTGATGACGACGCTGTTCTTCGGCGGCTACGACCTCCCCGTCCTCCACTGGGCGCCGCCCTGGACCGTTCTCAAAACCCTGGGCTCGCTCGGGGTCTTCGCCGCCAAGGTCATCTTTTTCCTGTTCCTCTACATCTGGGTGCGCTGGACGCTGCCGCGGTTTCGCTACGATCAGTTGATGGCGCTCGGCTGGAAGGTGATGCTGCCACTCGCCCTGACCTACGTCACGGTGGTCGCCACAGCGATCTGGTTCCTGCATGACCAGCTGGGCTGGACGTACGACGCGCGGTTCGCGCTCGCCCTGTTCGGGCTGAACGTGCTGCTCGCCGTGCCCTTGTTCTTCGTGCTCGATCGCGGGCGTCTTGTGGCGGGCTCCGTCGTGGAAGAGAGACCCTGATGCCGATCGGCGTGAAGGTCATGAAGCGCCCCGGCAAGAAGGTGTCTTACGTCCGGGCCACGCTTCAAGGGATGGCGCTCACGTTCCGGCATCTGTTCCGCCCCAAGGTGACGATGCAGTACCCCGAGGAGAAGAGCAGCAAGGACTGGACGCTGTCGCCGCGGTGGCGCGGCACGCATCGGATGCTGACCGACGAGCAGGGGCGCGCCAAATGCGTCGCCTGCGGTCTCTGCCCCCAGATTTGTCCCGCAAACTGCATCAAGCTCGTGCCGGGGGAGGACGAGGCGGGGAACCGGTACCCGCTCATCTACGAAATCGACGAGTTCCGCTGCGTGTTCTGCGGCTATTGTCAGGAGGTCTGTCCGGAGGAAGCGATTCACGTGGGGGTGCACTACGAGAACTCCGAGTTCTCGCGCGACCGGTTCGTGTACGACCTTGAGCGGCTGTGCGCGCAAACCCACCCCGTGTCGGCGCTGTGGGATCCCTCCGACCCGAAGGGCGAATAGCGATGGACGGGACGCTGGTGCTGTTCTACGGCTTCGGGGGGCTGGCGGTCGCGAGCGCGCTCGTGTGCATCACGCGTCGCAGTCCTGTCGCGAGCGCGTTGTGGCTTGTCGTCACGTTGTTTTCCGTCGCCGCGTTGTTCGTCCTCCTGGACGCGCAGTTCCTCGCTGTCCTCCAGGTGTTGGTGTACGCCGGCGCCATCATGGTGCTCTTCCTCTTCGTGATCATGCTGCTCAATCTCGGCCGCGCAGGGCCGACCGATCTCCGCGGGCCTCTCGGGCTCGCGGTCGGCGTGTTCTTGGCGGGGCTCCTCTTTGTGCAGTTGCTCGCGCTGCGCCAAGCAGGCCCGGATGCGCAGGCGGGCCTCCCCTCGGGCACGATGGCCCGCGTGGCGGCCGAGCAAGGGATGGTCCCGGCGGTCGCCCGACCGCTCTTCTCGACCTATCTCGTCCCCTTCGAGATCACGTCGATGCTTTTGCTCGCGGCCATCGTCGGGGCGGTCGTGCTCGCGAAGCGGCGGCTGTAATGCTCCTCGCGCCGGCGCTCGTCGTCTCCGCGTTCCTGTTCGCGCTGGGGGTGCTCGGCGTGCTGCTGCGGCGGAACGCCATCGTGATCTTCATGTGCGTCGAGCTGATGTTGAACGCGGCCAATCTTGCGTTCGTCGCGCTGTCGCGACCGTTCGGCGTCGCGGGCCAGGTCTTCGTGTTTTTCGTGATGGCGGTCGCCGCCGCCGAGGCCGCCGTCGGGCTCGCGATCATCCTGGCCGTGTACCGGCATCGCCAGACGGTGAACCTCCAGAACATCAACCTGTTGAAGGGGTGATGCCGCCGCTGCCGTCGGTGCCGTCGGTGCCGCTCTGGCTCGTGCCGGCGCTCCCGCTCGCGGGGTTCCTCGGGAACGGCGTGCTCGCGCTGGCACGCCCCGGGGCGAAGCGCGCGGTGTCGCTCGTCGGGGTCGGGGTGCTCGTCCTGGCGTTCGCCGCCGCGCTCGGCGCCGTGCTCCAGTTCGTCGGACGGGGTGCCCCCGGCCCGCTCCTCGAGCACTACTGGGCGTGGCTCCCCGTCGGCGATCTCCAGGTCGACGTCGCGCTCCAGCTCGACCAGCTCTCCGCCGTGATGATCCTTGTGGTCACCGGGGTGGGCGCGCTGATCCACGTGTTCAGCGTGGGCTACATGCTCGACGACGACGGGTACGCGCGCTACTTCGCGTACCTCAATCTCTTCGTGTTCTTCATGCTGACGCTGGTGCTCGGGGCGAGCTTCCCGGTGATGTTCGTGGGCTGGGAGGGCGTCGGCCTGTGCTCCTATCTGTTGATCGGCTTCTGGTTCACCGAGCAGATTAACGCCGACGCGGGGAAGAAGGCGTTCATCGTGAACCGGATCGGCGACTTCGGGTTCCTGGTCGCGATGGTCCTGATCTTCCGTCACACCGGCTCGCTCGACTTCGGCACGGTCTTCGCCAAGGCTCCGACGGCGTTTACGCCGGCGGGCCCCGTGATCACGGCGGTCACGCTGTTTCTGTTCCTGGGCTGCACGGGCAAGTCGGCGCAGATCCCGCTGTACACGTGGTTGCCGGACGCGATGCAGGGGCCGACGCCGGTGTCCGCCTTGATCCACGCTGCCACCATGGTGACGGCCGGCGTGTACCTCGTCGCCCGCTGCGGCGCCCTCTTCGCGCTCTCGCCCATCGGTAGCGCGGTGGTCGCTGGGATCGGCGCGCTCACGGCGCTGTTCGCCGCGACGATCGCGCTGAAGCAGTGGGACATCAAGCGGGTGCTCGCGTATTCGACGATCTCACAGCTCGGGTACATGTTCTTGGGCGTCGGGACCGGGGCGTACGCCGCGGGGATCTTCCACCTCGCGACGCACGCGTTCTTCAAGGCGCTGCTGTTCCTGGGCTCGGGGAGCGTGATCCACGCCCTGCACCAGGCCTACCACGCGACCCACGCCCACGCCGACGCGCAAGACATGCGCAACATGGGCGGCCTGGTCCGCTATCTCCCCTGGACGGCCGGGCTCATGTGGATCGCGACGCTCGCCATCGCCGGGATTCCTCCGTTTGCGGGCTTTTTCTCGAAGGACCAGATCCTCGCCGCGGCGTACGCCCGCGGGACGCTCGTGCCCGCCTGGTACGTGTTTTGGGGGATGGGCATGGCCGCGGCGTTGCTCACGGCGTTCTACATGACGCGGCTGATGCGCTACACGTTCCACGGTCCGAACCGCACGGGCGAGCGGGAGCAGGGGTTCTTGCGCGAGGCCCCGGCGGTGATGACGGGGCCGCTCGTGGTGCTCGGGCTCCTCACGCTCGCTGGTGGGGCGCTCAACCTCCCGCCGCTGTTCGGCGGCGGCGCGGCGCTGGAACACTGGCTCGCACCCGTGACGGGCGGGGCGGCCACCGCGGGGGCGATCCCCGAGCTGGCACGCTCGACCGAATGGGCGCTGGTCGGGGCGGCGGTGCTCGTGGCGGCGGTGGGCATACTCGGCGCCTTCCAGCTCCTTAAGCCAGAGACGCTCCTTCCCGCGCAACAGGCCCCCCCCTAGACGGGGCTCGGTCGCCTGCTGTGGAAGAAGTGGTACGTCGACGAGCTGTACGACACGCTCATCGTGCGCCCGGTCCAGTGGCTGTCGCGCGAAGTGCTGTGGAAGGTGGTGGACATGCGGCTCGTCGACGGGCTCCTCGTCAATGGCACCGCCGTCGCTTCCCGCGCCCTCGGGTGGGTGGGAAGTCGCCTGCAGA
>DATLKW010000059.1:0-2149 GCA_035538175.1 Gemmatimonadales bacterium
GTACCCGCGGATGCCGTACTCGGCGCCGGAGGTCCCGATGATCACCTTGTCCCCGATCACGAGGGGGGCCATGGTCTCGGTGTATCCCGCCTCGGGGCCGTCGCCCACCTTGACGGCCCATTTCTCTTTGCCGCTCGCGGCGTCGAGCGCCACGAGCTCATCGTCGAGCGTGCCGACGTACACGAGGCCCCCGGCGACCGCCACGCCCCGATTGTTCGGGCCACAGCAGGCGGTCGCGACCGCGGCGTTCTTGTGTTCGTACTCCCACAGCTGCTTTTGTGTCCGCAGGTCGAACGCGCGCACAATGTTGTTCGGGGTCGCGGGCGAGGTGATATACATCGTGCCGCCCACGACGATCGGCGTCGTCTCGAAGCTGCCGAGTCGCGCGGCCCCGTGAGTGTAGACGGCTCGCGGGACGAGACGACGGACGTTCGTCGTATTGATCGCCTTGAGGGGGGAGAAGCGGTTGTTCCAGTAGTTGTGGCCGTACATGAGCCAGTCGCCGCTCGTCGCGGCGTGCAGCAGCATGTCGTGTGTCACGCCCGCGCGTGGCGGGATGGCCGGGGCCGCGACTCCGCCCGAGCCCTGCCCACACAGCGGCGGCGCGACGAGCCCCGCGACCAGGAGCGTCGCGGACCATCGAGCCCGATACCTCATAGGCACCTCCAGTGAGGAAACCGAGACGTCTTCCCTACTCTCCTGCGCCCAGCGAGAACCCCACGTAGAGATTCCGCCCCGGAGCGGGCTCATAATAGCGTCCGCCCGCGGCGTTGATAACCACCGATCCGACGTAGGCGCGATTCCAGATATTGTTGAAGCCCGCGAAGGGGTGGAGCCGGACGCTCCCCACCGTCTGGTCCCAACCGAGCCGCACGTTCGTCGTCCACCAGCCGCCCGTGTAGGTGCTGAGCGTGTCGTTCACGAAGTAGCCCGAGGACCGCGTCTCCTCGACCTCGAACCAGCCACCGCGCGCGGCCGCGGGCCGCCCGTTGACGAGCACATGGAACCAGTGCTGGGGAATCCCGGGGATGGCGCGGCCGTCGAGCACGTGGGTGCCGCTGGTGTAGCTCATGTAGCGGAAGTCCGAGTAGGTCCAGCTCGTCGCGACGGTAAGGCGGGGCACGACCTCGAGCGCGGCGCCCAGCTCGACGCCGCGGTGACGCGATCGTCCGGCGTTGCGGAAGTAGACCCGCCCGGGCGCCGCGGGCGGCGGGGCCTGGTAGCCGATGAGCTCGTTTCGGACCTCGGCGTCGAAGAGCGCCACCGAGTAGTGCACGCCCCCGGGCACGTCGCCCCGACTGCCAATTTCGAAGTTCGTGGCCCGCTGGGGCTCGAGGGTGGGGTTGAACCCGGTGGCGCCGCTCGGCTGGTTCGCGAGCTCGGTGGTGGTCGGCGTCTCGAACGAGGTGCCGACGTTGCCGTACACGGTCAGCGCCTCGGAGGGCGCCAGCGCGAGGCCAAGTGTGCCGGACGCGGCGCTCATCACCCGACTCCCCGAGTTCCCCGGGCTCGCGAGTCGATCCGCCACGTCGAAATTCACCCAGTCGTAGCGCAGGCCGCCCGTGAGCGAGACGTGAGGGGTGACGGCGAGCACGCTCTGGACGAAGGGACCGACCTCCGCCACGTGCTCGAGCTGGTCGAGCTGCCGCGTGGTATCCCGCACCGCGGAAGTGGGGGTGCGATAGTTGTAATTGACGCGGTCGTCGCGCTGGCGTTGGAAGTCGATCCCGGCCGTGAGGTGGTCGACGAGGCGCCCGAGCGCCATCGGTCGGCTCACGGAGAGGCGGGCGCCGTAGGCGAGCCGGTCGAGGATCAGCCAGGCGAAGGTCTGGGGGTTGTCGAGGCTCCGGGCGAACCCGAACACGGTGAGCGACGCTTCGCCGCCGCCGGCGAGCGCGCGTCGCACGATGACGCCCACCTGCCCTTGCGTTACATCTTTCCCCGCGTTCCTGGTCAGGTTGATGGCCGCCGCCGAATCGGGGTTCCGCGCCAGCTCCACCGCGGTCAGCTGACCGGGGTAGTCCGCCCGCGGATCCCAGCCGACGTCGGCCGTGGCCGCGAGCGACCATCCGTCGCCCAGCGGGAAGCGCCAGCGCGTGTTCAGGTTCCGGAAGTCGGCGCTCGAGTGCTGGCGCTCGCCGGTATAGTC
>DATLKW010000060.1:0-3537 GCA_035538175.1 Gemmatimonadales bacterium
GGTCGCCCTTCGTGTAGCGCTCGTCGGGCCAGAAGACCTTGTCGAGGTTCGAGAATTTGACCTCGCGCGGCGTCACGCTCGAGGCGGGGCGCACAGCGGGCGGCTCGGGGTCGTGGTCCTCGCTCCCGCGTCCGCCGCGGGCCCCGCTCGGCTTCAGGCACTCCGTGATCGGTTTGTCGTCACGAAAACGCACGAATACGGGTTGGCGGAGCAGGGCTTCGTCCGTCCATTCCTTATACCGAACCTCGACGACGAGCGTCGGCTCGACCCAGGTGTGGCCGGGGTCCTGCGGCACTGGCCCCGAGAAGGCAGGCGTCGGCCGGGCGCTCTTCTCGAGGGCGGCGCTCACCTCCTGGAGCTCTGTGGCCGTGAAGCCGCTCCCCACGCGGCCGACGTACACGAGGGTGCCTTCGGCGAAGGCGCCGAGGTCGAGCGCGCCAAATCCCGAGCGCGAGCCTTTGGGCCGGGTGAAACCCACGACCACGAAGTCATCGGTCCGATCCGCCCGGATCTTGAGCCAGTTGGGGGAGCGACCCGGGCGGTACGGCGCATCCGCCTTCTTGGCGACAATACCCTCCAGCCCGAGCTTGACTACCTGCTCGTAGAGCCCGGTGCCGTCGGTGGCGAAGTGCTCGACGTATTTCAGCGGACCGAGACGCGGGAGGATCTGCTGGAGCACCGCCTTGCGTTTCTCGAGCGCCAAGGGCCGCAGGTCCCACCCCGCAAACGCGAGGAGGTCGAACACGTACAGCTCCGCCGGCGTTTCGACAGCGGCGCGTCGGATGTCGAGTGCGCGGCTCACCCGGGCTCGGTTCTGGAGCCGCTGGAAGCTCGGGCGGCCGGCCCCATCGGGGACAACGAGCTCGCCGTCCAGGATCACGCCCTCGTAGGGCAGTGCGGCCACGGCGCGCGCGAGCTCGGGGAACGCAGGCGCGATGTCGTTGCCGTTGCGGGTGACGAGCCGCACCTCGCCGTGTTCGCGTCCGGCGCGCACGCGGTACCCGTCGAGCTTGAGCTCGAACATCCACCCCGGCTTCGAGAACGGCTGCTCGCGCGGTTCGGCGAGCATCGGCTCCGCCTCGTCGAGCGCGACGGCGCGCCGCGGCGCCTTCCAGCGCGCGAGCTCCTTGGCGACGGGCGCCGCGCGGCCCGGGCCGGCCCGAAGCTCCTCGACGGTGAGGCCCGACAGCACCGATTCGGGCGGGAGGGCGCCGTCCGCGGCGACGTAGGCATCCTTCTCCTTGATGAGGAGCCACTCCTTCTCGCCCTTCTTGAGCTTCACCAGGGTCCACTTCCCGCGCAGTTTGTAGCCCCACAGCTCAAACAGCAGTTTCCCCTTTTCCATGCCCGCCACGGGATCCTCGAGCGGCACCCATCGCCCGCGGTCCCAGACGATCACGGCGCCGGCGCCGTAATTGCCTTCGGGGATGAGGCCTTCGAAATCCCCGTACTCGAGCGGGTGGTCCTCCACGTGGACCGCGAGGCGTTTGTCGGCGGGATTAGGAGACGGCCCCTTCGGGACGGCCCACGACCGGAGGACCCCCTCCATCTCGAGGCGCAGGTCCCAGTGGAGGCGGCGGGCGGCGTGCATGTGGACCACGAAGAGGCCGCCCCCCGGGACCGCCGCGGGCGCGGCGCGCGCGCCTGGCTCGGGGGTCCGGTCGAGGGACCGCTTCTCGCGGTACGTGCGGAGCGGATCGGGACCCGCCTTCCGTTTTGCGCCCATCGGGGGGAAATCTTATCATTCCACTTCCCCCAGCGCACGCACACCTATGAGCGCACATTCGATCGGGTCCGCGACCCTCTCCTTCGGCCTCGTGTCGGTGCCGGTCAAGCTGTTCTCGACCGGCGAAGCGGCGGCGGCCATCTCCTTCAACTGGCTGCACAAGAAGGATGGCGCGCGGCTCAAACAGCAGTACATCTGCTCGAAGGACAGCGAGAAGGTCGAGAAGGACGAGATGGTGAAGGGGTACGAGTTCGCCAAGGGGCAATATGTGATCTTCAACCCCGAGGAGCTCAAGGCGCTGGAGGAGAAATCCACCAACGCGATCGAGATCGCCGAGTTCGTGCCGGCGCCAGCTGTCGACCGCCGCTACGTCGACCGTTCCTACTTCCTGGGACCCGACAAGGGGGGCGAGCGCGCCTACCGCCTGCTCGGCGAAGCGCTGAAGGAGACCGGGCGCGTAGCAGTCGGACAGTACGCGGCGCGCGGCAAGCAGTATCTCGTCTCCGTTCGCGCCGAGGACACGGGGCTCGTGATGGAGCAACTGCGCTACGCCAACGAGGTGCGCTCGTTCGCCGAGGTGCCGATTCCCAAGATCGAGCCCAAGAAGGCGGAGCTGCAGCTCGCCGTCCAGCTCGTCGAGCAGGCGTCGTCCGAGGCGTTCCATCCCGAGCGCTACGAGGACAACGTGCGCAAGCGGGTGCTCGAGCAGATCCAGCGCAAGGTGCAGGGGAAGGAGATCACCGAAGAGCCGGTCGAGGCACCGAAGACGCAGATCATCGATCTGATGGAGGCGCTGAAGGCGAGCCTCAAGGGCAAGGGCGCGGGAGGGGAGCGCAAGCCGGCGAAGCGGGTCGAGGCGAAGGCCGTGGCGAAGGCGGCGCCGGTCGCCAAGCGCAAGGTGGGAGGGGCGCGCGCCTAGCGCTGGTGCATGAAGGGCTACACCTCCCGGGACGTCGCGAGACTGCTGGGACTGACCGTCGCGCAGGTGCGGAGCTTCGCGCGCGACGGTTTTTTGACGCCCGGGCGGCCCGCGCCCCGACAGCTGCGCTTCTCTTTCCAGGATCTCGTGATCCTGCGGACCGCCAAGGCGCTCGTCGCGGCCCGCATCCCGAGCCGCCGGATCCACCGCGCGCTGAAGAAGCTGCGTCAGGAGCTGCCCCGCGGCCGCTCGCTCGCCGAGCTGCGCATCGCGGCCGAGGGGGACCGCATCCTCGTGAGCGACGGCGAGACGGCCTGGAACCCCGAGTCGGGCCAGCTGCACCTGGACTTCGCCGTCTCCGATCTCGCGACCCGGGCGGCACCGATCGCGCGCCGGACCGCCCAGGCGGCGCGGGCGGCGGAAGGCGAGTTCGATGCGGATGGTTGGTACGACCTCGGACTCGAGCTCGAGGCGGTCGAGCCGGCTGAGGCGCGCGACGCCTACCGCCGGGCACTCGAGCTCGACGCCCACCACGCCGATGCGCACGTCAACCTGGGCCGTCTGTTACACGAACAGGGGCTCGTCGAGGAAGCGGAGCGCCACTACCGACTGGCGCTGCGAGAGGACGCCGACCACGCCACGGCCGCGTTCAATCTCGGCATCGCGCTCGAGGACTTGGACCGGCCGGCGGACGCGATCGAGGCGTATCGCGCGGCGCTCGCCACCGATCCGCGACTAGCAGACGCCCACTACAACGTGGCCCGGCTGTACGAGCGCCTGGGGAAGAAGGCGGCAGCGCTTCGCCACCTGTCGCTTTACCGGCGCCTCGTCGACTAGGCGGGGACCAGCGCGCTGAACTCCTGAGCGAGCTTCGGCCCGATCCCCGACTCCT
>DATLKW010000061.1:0-13302 GCA_035538175.1 Gemmatimonadales bacterium
GGCAGCGCCTTGAGCTGGGCCACGCGCTGATACAGCGCCTCGAGCTCGCCGCGGCACTGGGCACAGCCGTCCGCGTGCTGGCGCGCCCAGGCGGACGCTTCGCCCGCCTGCAGCGCCAGCAAATCCTCCATGGTGCAATGCATCATGATGCCGCTCCTTCGCGATCCAACAGACGCCGTAGCCGGGCGTGTGCCCGGGCGAGCTGCGACTTGGAGAAACTCACGGTCTTGCCCATCAGCTCGGCGATCTCCTCGTGTGTATAGCCCTCGACGTCGTGCAGCCACACGACGGCGCGCGCCGTATCGCTCACCAGCTCGAGCGCCCGCTCAAGGTCGATCCGCGCAGGGACGCTCCCCTCCTCCCGCGGCCCCGGCAGCGCCTCCTCGTTCAGGACCTCGGTCTCGCGCACCTGGTTGCGCCGAATCCGCATCAGCGCTTTCGAGACGGCGATTTGCCGGACCCACCCCCACAGATGCCCTTCCCCCCGGTACTGGCTGATGCTGCGCACGATTTCGAGGAACGTGTCCTGCAGCACGTCCTCGGCGTCCTCCGGCCGCCGCAGCACCCGGAGCGCGAGATTGTAGACGGGCGTCTCGAACGCCCGGTACAGGGCCTCGAGGGCCTCGAGATCGCCGGTCTTCGCCCGGGCGACGACGAGGTCGGGAACGGCGAGCGAGATGGTCATCTCCTGTCAGTCATAGATGCTTCACCTACGAAAGCCGTCGCGCCCCGCCGTCACGCGGCTCGACCGCGCGCCGGGGAGGGCCGGCGAATCGGTGGTGTAACCGGTTGCCATCCTGCAACTTGCGGCTATTTTCCGTCCATGCCGCCGCTCGACCGCCCCACCCTGCGAACGTGGCTTCACCATTGGCAGGACGAGTACGACGCCGCCTATCTCTATCTGGTGCTCGCCGGCCAGGAGACCGATGCCAAGCGCAAGGACGTCTACATCAAGCTCGCCGGCGTTGAGGAGCGGCACGTCCAGATGTGGGAGAAGCTGCTCGCCGAGCACGGACAGGCCGTCGGCCGGCCGCGCCCCTCGCTGAACGCCCGGCTGCGGGCGTGGTTCGGGCGGCAGTTCGGGCCGCGCTATCTGCTGCCGTTGCTCCTGCGCGAAGAGGGGCAAGAGGTGAAGGGGTACATGGACCTCCACGCGCAGGCCGGGTCGGCGGACGCGCGCGAGGTGTCGTTGAAGCTCGCCAAGGAATCGGCGGCGCACGCCGAAACGCTCGCGCACCTGGCCGGCCGGGGGTCGGAGCCGTGGCACAAGACCGGGTCCGGCGGCTTCCTGCGCAACGTGGTTTACGGATTCAACGACGGGCTGACCGCGAACTTTGGCCTCGTCGCTGGCGTGATCGGGGCGGCGGTCGCCCCGCACATCGTGCTCCTCTCCGGACTCGCGGGGGCGATCGCCGACGCCCTGTCGATGGGCGCCTCGGGGTACCTGGCCGCGAAGAGCGAGCAGGAGGTCTACGCGCACGAGATCGCGATGGAGAAGGAAGAGATTCGCATCATGCCCGAGGTAGAGGAAGACGAGCTGGCGCTGGTCTATCAGACGAAGGGGATCGAAGCGGGGATCGCTCGCAAGATGGCGGCCGAGGTGATGCGCGACTCCGCGCGCGCGCTGGACGAGCAGGTGCGTGAGGAGCTCAAGATCGGCGAAGCGCACGCCACGCCGTTCCGGGAGGGATGGGTGACGGGCGCCGCGACGGCTGTGGGCGCGCTGATCCCCGTCGCCCCGTTCCTCGTCTCGAGCGGGCAGGCGGCGGTGTGGAGCGCGTTCGCGGTCGCGATGCTCTCCCACTTTGCGGTCGGCGCGGCGCGCAGCGTCTTCACGGGCCGCGGCGTGCTGCGGAGCGGGGTCGACATGTTCGTCGTGGGCCTCGGGGTGGCGGCGGTGGGCTTTTTCGTGGGCAATGTGGTGGCGAAGGTGCTGTGAACGCCTCCGCCCTTTCCCGGCCCTATACCACGAGGTTCAGCACCCGATCCTGTACGTAGACGGTCTTTCGCAGCGGCTTGCCGTCCACGAACTTTCGCACCGCCTCGTCGCGCAGCGCGAGGGCCAGCACCTCCTGCTCACTCGCACCCCGGCCCACGGTCACGCGGCCCCGCACCTTGCCATTCACCTGAATCACCACTTCCACGTCGCCCGCCGCCGCGAGCTGCTCCTGGAAGCTCGGCCAGCGGGCCGCGAAGATCGACCCCTCGTGGCCGAGCGTCGCCCAGAGCTCCTCGGCGACGTGAGGCGCGAACGGCGCCAGCATGATGAGGAGGGGCTCGATCGCCGCCCGGCTGGGCGCGCCCAGCTCCCGGACGACGTTCACGTACTCCATCATCGCGGCGATCGCGGTGTTGTAGTCGAGCCGCTCGGTGTCGGTGGTCACCTTCCGGATCGTCTGGTGCAGCTTGCGTTCGAGCGCGTCGGGCAGCGCCCCGGCGTCGGCCCCGGCCGCCTCGTGCGCCGTCGTCCAGACCTTGTCGAGGAAGCGGCGGACGCCGACGATGCTCGTGTCGCGGAAATCGCCGCCCTCTTGGTACGGCCCGAGGAACATCAGATACATCCGGAAGGTATCGGCGCCCCACTGCTGGATGTAGGCATCCGGCACCACGACGTTGCCGCGCGACTTGGACATCTTCGCGCCGTCCTTGATGAGCAGGCCGTGCGCCCGGAGCTTCGGGAACGGCTCTTCGAATGCCACCTTCCCGAGGTCGCGCAGCACCATCGTGATGAAGCGGGAGTACAGGAGGTGGAGGACGGCGTGTTCGTTGCCCCCGATGTACGTCGTCACCGGTAGCCAGGTTTTGGTGCGGGCGGGATCCCACGGCCGGTCGTCGAACTCGGTTGAGGGATATCGCAAGAAGTACCAGGCTGAATCGAGGAAGGTGTCGAAGACGTCCGTCTCGCGCCGCCCCTGGGCTCCGCACCGCGGGCACTTCGTGAAGTACCACTCCTTGTGACGGGCGAGCGGGGACACGCCGCTCGCGTCGGGGCGGAAGTCCTCGATGATCGGCAACGTCACGGGGAGGTCCTGTTCCGGGACGCCGACCGGCCCGCAGCGATCGCAGTAGATGATGGGGATGGGCGGTCCCCAGTAGCGTTGGCGCGAGATGCACCAGTCGTGCAGGCGGTACTGCACCTGCGGCGTAGCGAGACCCCGTTCGACGAGCCACGCTACGATGCGGCGCTGGGCGTCGCGGCACCCCGTCCCGTCGAACTGGGCCGAGTTGATGAGGACGCCGTCCTCCGAGACGCTCGGGAGGGGTTCGCCGGTGCGCACGACCTCGCGGATCGGGAGCCGGAACTCCGTGGCGAACGCGAAGTCCCGCTCGTCATGCGCCGGGACGGCCATGATGGCCCCCGTGCCGTACTCCATGAGCACGTAGTCCGCGGTCCAGATGGGGATCGCCTCGCCGGTCGCGGGGTTGCGCGCGTAGGAGCCGAGGAAGACGCCGGTCTTGGTCTTATCCCCCACCCGCCGCGCGACGACGTCCTTGGACTGGACCGCCCGTCGGTAAGCGTTTACTTCCCGGCGCTGCTCCTGGGCGGTGAGCTCATCCACGAGGGGGTGCTCGGGCGCCAGCACCAGGTACGTCGCCCCGAACACGGTATCGGGGCGCGTCGTGAACACCGTGATCTTGGCCCCGGCGGGCGTGTCGAAAATGAGCTCGGCCCCTTCGCTGCGGCCGATCCAATTGCGCTGCAAGGTGCGCGTCGACTCCGACCAGTCGAGGCGATCGAGGTTGGCGAGCAGCCGCTCGGCGTAGCGCGTGATGTTGAAGAACCACTGCTCGAGCAACCGCTGCTCGACCCGCGTATCGGGATGCCGCTCGCAGTAGCCGTCGATCACCTGTTCATTGGCCACGACACTCATGTCTTTGGGACACCAGTTGACCGCCGCCTTCTTGCGAAAGGCGAGCCCCGCGTTGAAGAGCTGGAGGAAGATCCACTGTGTCCACTTGTAGTATCGCGGATCGGTGGTCGAGAGCTCGTGACGCCAGTCGTACATGCCCCCAAAGCGCCGCAGCTGGCGGCGGAACGTCGCGATGTTCTTGGGGATCAGCTCGGCCGGATTCACGCCCACCGAGAGCGCGTAGTTCTCCGAGTGAATGCCGAACGCGTCGAACCCCATCGGTTCGAACACGTCGTAGCCTTGGAGCCGCTTGAAGCGCCCGTGGATGTCGGCGCCCGTGAACGCGAACATGTTCCCCACGTGGAGGCCTTCGGCCGAGGGGTAGGGGAACATCATGAGGTTGTAAAACGGCCGGCGCGGGCGGTCCAGATCCGGCTCGTCGGTGTGCTCGCGCGCCCAGCGTTCCTGCCATTTCGCCTCGACCGTTGCGGGGTCGTACGCCGGGATCGGGACGCGAGTCATAAGTCCCTGAAATTACACAGCCTTGCTCCCTCAAGAAACCCGGCGCGCTGGACCCCGCGGCGTGTCACGCGGCACGCTTAAACCATCGCAGCAGGCGCTCACCGATGACCACGCCGCTCCCGATGAGCACCGTCCATACCAGCGCGGAGACGCCCACCATCGTGAGGTCACACCCGAGGCCCCCGAGGGCGCGCTGTCTCACGAAGAGCCATGCCTGCACCACATAGCCGGGTGCGATCAGCACCAAGGCCGGTATGCTCTCAACATGGTGCAAGCTCACGGCGGAGGCGGTTGCCGTAACCGCGAACAGTGTGATCGCGAGGAACCGGATGCGGAGTCGCATGGGTAGGGATGCCCACCGGCGGACTGGCGCCGCCGAAGGGATCGCGCTCTAAGGTGCGGACGAGCGGCCCGCGAGCGCAACCGGCCGCACACGCCGCCGGGCGTGCAGCCCTCACCCCGAGAAACCGCGGTAATCTTGCGGCTCGTGAGGTGCCCGGCGTACCTTGCGCCACGATCGCATGGCCTCGACCCTCAAAACCTTGCTGCAGCGCTTCACCCTCTGGGCGCTTGGGGGCGCACTCGTCGCCGTACTACTGCTCGCCTCGCTCACGGCCGAAGGGGTGCGCCGCACGCTCGAGCGGCTCGTCGATCAGCGAGGCGCCGAAGTGGCGGCGCGCGCCACGGCACTCGTCGCCACCTATGTGCGCGAGCGACACGGGGAGGCCGACCAGCTCGCCGCGAACCCCTTCCTCGTCCGCGCCGTCGTGGTCGCGGGGCGGGCGGTCGTGGCGCGCCGCCTCGACCGGGTCCCGCCGCCGGAGCTCGAGCGCCAGTTCGCCGCTCGCCGTCAGCTCGGCGCCGACGCCGATCTCACCCGCTACCTCCGCAGCTACCCCGAGCGATCGGAATTCACCGCGCTCGTCGTGACCGAGGAGCACGGACTCGTCGTGACCGCCTCCGGCGCGCCACGACGGTTCGCGTGGGGCGACGATTCGCTGTGGCGACGGGCGTTCCGGGACGGGGTTGCCGAGGGGGAGCCCGAGATCGATTCGGCGACCGGCTCGGTCACGGTGCGCTACGCCACCGCGCTCCGCCCTGCGGCGACCGCCCCCGCGGTGGGCGTGCTGGAGGGCGTGTACGCACTGGATCGCGTGGGCTCGCAGCTCGCGTCGACCGACCTGAGCGACAGCGCCTATCTGCAGCTGGTGGACCGGCGTGGTCGCTTGTTGTACGGGCCCGCGCGTGCTGAGCGGCGCACGGTGCCGCAGGAGCGCGACTTCTACGATCCGGACCGGTCGCGCCGCGCGGTGCTCGCGAGCGTCCGGGGCCCGGAGCTCGTGGTTTCCGAGCCCGCGCCCCGGGGCCGGTTCCCGGCGAACGAGGGCTTCTATTGGGTGCTCTTCCGCGCGCCTACGGCCGTGGCCTACGCCACGGCCCGGGCGCTCCAGCGCGACGTGTGGCTCGGCGCGTTCGCCCTGTTCGCCGCCGCGCTGGCGGTGCTCTTGTGGCTCCGGCGGTGGCTCAACGCCCGCATCGCCACCCCGGTGCGCACGGCGGGCGACGTCGCGGCGCGGGTGGCGAGCGGCGATCTGACGGGCGCGAGCGTGGCGGGCCATAGCGGCGCGCAGGAGATCGGCGATCTCGTGTCGTCGGTGCAGGCGATGGTGGCGGCGCTGCGCCGCCTCGTGGGGGCGATCCGGACGGCCGCCGACGAAGCCGCGGCGATGGCGACCGAGATCTCGGCCTCCACCGAGCAGATGAGCGCCTCCACAGCCGAGATGTCCGCCACGTGCCAAGACTTGAGCAAGCGCGCGGCGGATGAAGCGCAGCTGGTTCGTGGGGCGGCGGACGACGCGACCAAGGTGCTCGAGATCGCGACCATCCTCGCGGCGGGGGCTGAGGACTCGGTGCGCCGCAACAGCGCCGTGGCTGACCTCGCCAAGCGGCATAAGGAGGTGTTGGACCAGAGCACGACCCAGCTCGCGAAGCTCGTGGAAGAGGTCGGGCGCGGGGCGGCCGAGGCCGACGCGCTGGCGCGCGCGTCAGCGGACATCCAGAAGTTCGTCGCCCAAGCGAAAGCGGTCGCGACGCAGACGAACATGCTCGCGTTGAATGCCGCGATCGAGGCGGCGCGTGCCGGGCCCCAGGGACGTGGCTTCGCGGTCGTGGCGGACGAGGTGCGCAAGCTCGCCTCGGTGGCCGCCGGTGCGGCCACGGACACAGCCGACACGGTCCGGGGCGTGCTCGCGCGCGTCCAGGCGACGCGCGATCGGCTGGCGCAACTCGCCCAGGGCGCCGAGCTCGCGCGAGAAGCGGCCCAGACCGCGGGCCAGGGCCTCGGCACCGTCTCGGCCGAGGCCCAGGCGAACGACGCCTGGAGCCGGGAGATCGCCACGATGGCGGGGGAGATGCGCCGCCTCGTCGAGGAAATCGGGACGCGCCTCGGCACCGTCGCGGCCGGCACCGAAACCCTGCTCGCGTCAGCCGAGGAGATCGCGGCGTCGAGCGAGGAGCAGAGCGCGTCCACGGAGGAGATCGCCTCGTCGGCGAACCAGCTCGCCGAGGCGGCCGACAAGCTGACGGGTGCGGTGAAAACGTTCCGGCTCCTCGCCGACGAAACGCCCTCGGTCCGGCAAGCCGCCGATTAGCGACCGCTCTTCCGGGAAGGTGGAGGGTGGTGGAGGGTAGTGGCGGCCGACGGTGGGGGCGGGGGGATCGCCCTAGTCGCCGAAGTGGGCGAGCCGCACGTCGAGGATGTCCGCCGCCCGCCCGAGCTCGTCCAGGACGCCGTTCGTGAGCGGTTGATCCACAGTGATGGCCGCAAGGGCGTCGGTTCCCGGGGTGGCGCGCCGGGCCTGGTGATAGCTCCCGATATTGATCCCCTTGCCCCCGAGCAGCGTCCCGACGCGTCCGATGACGCCGGGCACGTCCCGATTGCGGATCACCAGCATCCAGCCCTCGGGGGCCACGTCGACGTGGTAGTCGTCGATGCGGATGACGCGCCCGTGGCTGTTGCCGACGAGCGCCCCCACCACCTGGACCCGACGTCGGGCGGCATCTAGCGTCACGCCCACGGTCGTCTCGAACCCCGGCTCGGGCGCCCCCGTCGTGCGCGCGTGGCGCAGCCCCCGCTCCTCGGCGATGAGGAGCGCGTTCACGAGGCTGACCGGTTCGACGTTCATCGCCGTGAGGAGGCCCTCCACGGCCGCCATGAGCACCGGCCGGAGGGCCGCCTCGTCGCGCCCGCCGTAACTCACCTCCACGGCGTGGACGGGGCCATCCGCCAGCGCCAGGGCGAGCCGCCCCACGCGGCGCGCGAGGTCGAGCAGCGGCCCGAGCCGGCGCAGCAGGTCACCCGAGATTCCCGGCACGTTGATCGCAAACGAGAGATCCCCCGCCACCAGGGCCTCGCGCACGGCGGTGCACACCTCGAGGCTGACGCGCTCCTGCGCCTCGGCGGTCGACGCGGCGAGGTGGGGCGTCAGGATCACGCGGTCGAGCGTGCGCAGCGGCGAATCGGGTGGGAGGGGCTCAACGGCGAACACGTCGATCGCCGCCCCCGCAATGCGCTTGCTCGTGATGGCCTCGACGAGGGCGCTCTCGTCCACCAGCTCCCCGCGCGCGGTGTTCACGAGCACGGCCGTGGGTTTCATGTACTTGAGCCGCTCGGCGTTGATGAGGTGGTGCGTCTGCTCGGTGTGGGCGACGTGGAGCGTGACGACGTCCGCCTGACGCAAGAGCTGGTCGAGCGGCAGTAACTTGAGCGCGAGCTCGGCGGCGCGTTCGGGAGCGAGGAACGGGTCGTGTCCGACGACGTGCATGCCGAACGCGCGGGCCAGCTGGGCAACGTGCCCGCCGATCCGGCCGAGCCCCACGATGCCCAGGGTCTTGCCGCGAAGCTCCGTTCCCTCGAACCGCTTGCGGTCCCAGGCGCCGCGCCGCATCGCCTCCGCCGCCCACGGAATGTGGCGCACGAGGGCGAGCAGGAGACCGAGGGCGTGCTCGGCCGCGCTGACGGTATTGGCCCCGGGCGCATTCATCACGGCGATCCCGCGTCGCGTTGCGGCGTGGACATCGATGTTGTCCACCCCGGTTCCGGCGCGCGCGATGACGCGCAGGTGGGGGCCCCGCGTCAAGAGCTCCGCGGTCACGCGGGTCTCGCTCCGCACGATGAGGGCGTGCGCGCTGCCGAGGGCACGCTCGAGCTCCTCGCGCGGCTTGCCGGCCAAGCTCGCGACCTCGATCTCGGGGGACTCGGTGAGGACGGTAAGCCCTGCCTCCGCCACCCGATCGGCGACGACCACCCGGAACGTCACCCGACGAGCGCCCCGAGTGCCATCAGGAGGTCGTCGAGCGCCGCCACCGTGTGATCGCCCATGTGCCCGATCCGGATAGTCGACTCCTTGAGCGACCCGTAGCCGGCGCCGATCGTCCAGCCGGCCTGCTTGAGCGCGGTGACGATCGGTTTCGCGGTCTTGCCGTCGGGGAGCTTGAGGCACGACACCGTCCAGCTGCGGCGGCCTTCGCGCGGCAGGTAGACGACCCCGCGCTCCTCGCTCCACTGCTCCACCCGCCGCCGCATCGCCTCGTGGCGGTCCCAGCGCGCCGCGACGCCTCCCTCGCGCTCGATGCGGGCGAGCTGCGTCTCGAGCGCGTACAAGAGTGAGATCGCCGGCGTGTTGGTCGGCTGATGCTTCGTCGTCGCCTCGAGAAAGCTCACCAAGTCGAAGTAGAGGCCGCGGCCGGCGAGCGTGTTCGCCCGCTCGACCATGCGGGCCGACGCGACCCCGAGGGCGAGGCCCGGCGGCAGCGCGAGCGCCTTCTGCGACCCCGTGAGCACGAAGTCGAGGCCGCCGCCCCAGCGGTCCGTCTCGACGGGCGACCCCGCGAGCGACGTGACGGCGTCGACGAGCAGCAGCACGTCGTCGAACTCGCGCACCACGGCCGCGAGCCCCTCGACATCCTGCAGCACGCCCGTCGATGTCTCCGAGTGCACGACCGTCACGGCGTCCACGGGGGTGCGCCGCAGGGCGTCCCGGAGCATCTCCGGCTCGACGGCGCAGCCGAGCGGGACGTCAAGCCGCACGCACTCCTTCCCGCAGGCGTGCACGAGACCCGCGAAGCGGTCGCTGAACGAGCCGTTCACGATCGAGAGGGCGCGGCGCCGCACCCCGTTGCGGACGGCCATCTCCATGAACCCAGTCGCCGACGTCGTTCCAATGAGCACGGGGCGGGCCGTCCGGAACAGTCGCCCCAGCGGTGCCTCGAGCCCGGCGAGGAGCTGCTCCATAGTGCTCGAGCGGTGCCCGATCATCGGGCGCTGCATCGCGGCCAACACTTCGGGGTGGACGTCGGTAGGTCCGGGGAGGAAAAACCGCCCGAACGCGGGCGCGGCGGGGGCCGCCCGGGCGGTCATGCGGTGGCGTGGGCGAGGGTCTCCACCAACCCCTCCTCGACGACCTCCCCGGTCCGCACGAGCCGTACTCCTTCGTCGCCCCAGTCCTTGAGCAGCTGCCCGGAGACGTCCTTGTCGATCCCCTTGACGGCGTCCGTCACCACGAAGAGGCGCGTCCGGGGCCGCCGCTCGAGCATGCCTTCGATGGCCGCCTTGTCGCACACGTCGGTCGCGACGCCGTACAAGACGATGTCGTCGGGCGCGAGGACGTCGAGGGCCGGCGTGACGTTGGCGTTGGTAAAGACGTCAAAGCGGTGCTTGTGGAACAGGATGTCCCCGGCATGGGTGCGGACCCGGTCGGCGAGCGCCTTGCGGTCTACGGCCGCCGGCTCGATCACCAGCGGATCGCGCAGCGCGGTTTCGGGAATTTTCTTCTGCCCCGGCGTGCCGCGCATGCAGTGCGGGGGAAACGTGCTCGTCCAGTCGGGCGTGTCGGAGAGCTCGGGGTCCCCCGGCACGTGGTCGTCGGCGCTCGCGACGACCCGGATGCCGTGCGCGTGCGCGTACTCGGTGAGCCGGCGCAGGTTCTCGATGATCTTCTCAGCCTCGGGCACGTAGAGCTTGCCGTCCGCATGCATGAAGTCGTACTGGGTATCGACATCCCAGAAGATGACGCGGGCCATGCGACCGTCCTTAGGAAATCCTGGCCGGGGAATCTCTCCGGAGGGACCGGATGGTGTCAACGGAATGAAGATACGCAAAACGCCGACGGGACGCGGGGGCGCAGCGCGGCGTCGCTTACAGCTTGAGGAGGACGGCCACCTCGTCGCAGCAGTTGTTGCGCGGACACCGCGCGCAGTCGGCCCAGACCTTGAGGGGAAAATGCTCCCGCTCGCCCGGTTCGAAGCCGAGCTTCAAGAAGAAGGCCGGTTTGCGGGTGAGGGCAAGCACCTCGCCGAGGCAGTGCGTACGGGCCTCGGCGATGAGCGCACCCATAAGCGCCCGTCCGACCCCGGCGCCCTGCCACGCGGGATGCACCGCGAGGCCAGCGACCTCGCCCAATGCGCGGGAATAGATCTTGAGCGACCCGCAGCCCACGATCGCCGGGCCGCCGGGCCCGCCGGCCACGGCGACGGCGTACTCCTTGATGTGGCGGCAGAGATCGTAATTCGAGCGGGGCAAGAGGTCACCGGTCGCGACGTAGGGGGCCATGAGCCGCTCGAGGGCGGGCACGTCGGCGAGCGTGGCGCCCCGCACCGTCACATCGGCCCGGTCGGGCGCGCTCCCCGGCGCCACCTCTCGCAGGCCCGGGCTCCCGCAGGGGACGTCGCGCGCGGTCGCCGACCCCTCCGGCCCGACCGGCCGTGCGGTCACGTGAGCACCTCGTCCAGCACCGCGACGCCGCGGTCGAGGTCCTCGTCGCTGATGACGAGCGGTGGAATGAGCCGCAGTACGGTGGGGCCAGCGGTCGTGACGAGAAGGTGCCGATCGCGTGCCGCAGCGACGAAGGGCGCCGCCGGTTCGCGCAGCTCGATCCCCCACAAAAGGCCGCGGCCGCGGACCTCGACGACGCGGGCGTGGCGCTCGGCGAGGCGGGCCAGCCGCTCGCCCAGCCGGTCACCCTTCTCGCGCACCGCGGCAAGGAACGCCCGGTCGGCGATCGTGCGCACGACGTCCAGCGCGACGCTCGCCACGAGGGGGCCGCCGCCGAAGGTCGTTGCGTGGTCGCCAGGCTTGAGCGCGGCGGCCACCGCGTGGCTCACGAGGACGGCGCCCATCGGCAGTCCCCCCGCGAGGGGTTTCGCGAGCGTCAGGAGGTCGGGCACGATGCCCGCCTGCTCGTAGGCGAACAACGTCCCGGTGCGCCCCAATCCGCACTGGACTTCGTCGAAGATCACGGCGACGCCCCGCGAATCGCACAGCTCCCGCACAAAGCCGAGCCATTCGGGATCGAGCGGCCGGATGCCGCCCTCGCCCTGGACCGGCTCGACGATCACGGCCGCGGTGCGGGAAGCCGAGACGGCGTGATCGACGGCGGCCCAGTCTTCCCGTGGCACGATGCGGATGCCGGGGACGAGGGGCTCGAACGGTTTGCGCAACTCGGGGCGGTCGGTGGCGGCGAGCGAGGCGAACAGCCGGCCGTGGAACGACCCCGAGAACGCGACGATCTCGCTCTTGCCCGACCACTTGCGGGCGAACTTGAAGGCCGCCTCGTTCGCCTCCGCACCCGAATTACAGAAGAACACGCGCTCGGCAAACGAGCGGGTCACGAGCTCTTCGGCGAGCCGTTCGCCGGACTCGGTCCGGTACAGGTTGGAGACGTGAACGAGCCCGGCTCCGAGTGCCCGCTCCACGGCCCCGCGAATCGTGGGGTGATTGTAGCCGAGCGCGTTCACCCCGATGCCCGCCACAAAGTCGAGGTAATGCGTCCCGTCCTCGGCCACGAGCTCCGCTCCGTCGCCGGCCACGAACACGGGCCCGACGCGGGCGTACACGTCGAGCAGGGCGGGCGCCCTGGGGATGGGAGTGGGGGTGGGGGTGGGGGGCGCGGTGGTCATGCAGGCTGGGCCGCGGGAGCGAGAATGCGGGTCCCGGCCGCCGCGTCGTCGAGCAGCCGCACGTCGCCGATCCGCACGGCGCGCGTGCCGGCGCGGAGGGCCGCCGTCGCGGCCCGGAGTTTGGCGGCCATGCCATCCGTGGCCCCGCCGAGTTCGATGAGCGCGGCCGCGTCGCCCGCGTCGAGGGTGGCTTGGCACACGCCGTCCACCAGCACGCCCGGCACGTCCGAGACGAGCAACAGCTCGGCGGCGTGGAGGGCGCCGGCGATGGCCGCCGCCGCGTCGTCCGCGTTCACGTTGAGCGGGGATCCCCCCGCGGCGCTCGGGGCGGTAGGCGCGATGACCGGCGTAAGCCCGGCGAGCAGGAAGCTCTCAAGCAGCGCCGAGCGCACGGCCGTGATCTCGCCCACGAGCCCGAGCGGTGCCGCCGTGCGCTCGGCCGTGAGCAGGCCCCCGTCCACCCCGCACAGGCCTACGGCGTCGAGCCCCGCACTGCGCAGGGCCGCGACGACCTGGCGGTTGATGGGGCCTCCGAGCACGAACTCCACGACCTCCGCGACCTCCGGCGTCGTGACACGCAGGCCGTCGCGCTTCTCCACCGGGAGGCCGAGCCGCCGCGACAGCGCGCTCACGGCCCGGCCGCCGCCGTGCACGACGACCACCGGGTCGAGCCGAGCCACACCGCGCGCGCAGGCAGCGAGCCAGTCGGGGCGGTCCAATTCGTTGCCCCCGAGCTTCACCACCCGGACGGTCAACACACGAGCCCTGCCGTTTCGGGCAACCCGAGCATCACGTTCATGTTCTGAATCGCCTGCCCCGCGGCGCCTTTGACCAAGTTGTCGATGGCGGCGATCACGGTGAGGCCCGGCCGGCGGACGTGAGCCACCGGCGCCACGCCGATCGCGACGCGATTGCGGTACACCACGTCCCGGAGCGACGGGAGGGCGCCGTGCAGCACCGTGACGCACGGCTC